>JBCBXS010000510.1:0-1467 GCA_039816475.1 Pseudomonadota bacterium
GGCGTCTGAAGTGTTCCGGCCTGAGCTCGCTCGGATCGTCGAGGCCGGCGGCCGCCACCATCTCCGAAAGCGACCGCAGCGTCTCGCGATGGAAATTGGCGACGCGCTCGGCCTTATCGACGACCTTGATGCCCCGATACCGCGACGGGTCCATCGAGGTGACGCCCGTGGGGCATCTGCCGGTATGGCAGGCCTGCGCCTGGATGCAGCCGACGGCGAACATGAAACCGCGCGCGGCATTGCACCAGTCCGCACCGACCGCGAGGGCGCGCGCGATATCGAACCCGGTGGTCACCTTGCCCGACGCGCCAATGCGGACTCGGTCCCGCAAGCCTGCACCCACCAATGCGTTCGCGACGAACAGCAAGCCTTCGCGGAGCGGCATGCCGACGTTGTCGAGGAATTCGAGCGGCGCCGCGCCCGTCCCGCCTTCAGACCCATCGACGACGATAAAGTCAGGCGTGATATCGGTTTCGATCATCGCCTTGCAGATCGCGAGGAACTCCCACGGGTGGCCGATGCAGAGCTTGAAGCCGGTGGGCTTTCCGCCGCTCTTCTCGCGAAGTTCGGAGATGAATTCCATCATCTCGATAGGCGTTGCGAACGCCGAGTGCGCCGGCGGAGAAACGCAATCGGCGCCTTCGGGAATGCCGCGAATTTCAGCAATCTCGGGCGTGATCTTCGCCGACGGTAGGATGCCTCCGTGGCCTGGCTTCGCGCCCTGGCTGAGTTTCAACTCAACCATCTTGACCTGCTCGTCCTGCGCGACGTCAGTGAACTGCGCCGCGTCGAATGCCCCGTCCTTGGTCCGGCAGCCGAAGTAGCCGGTGCCGATTTCCCAGATGAGATCGCCATTGTGGCGCCGATGATGATCCGAGATCCCGCCTTCGCCCGTGTCATGCGCGAAGCCACCGATGGCAGCCCCACGGTTCAGCGCGCGCACCGCAGTCGGCGACAGCGAGCCGTAGCTCATCGCGGAGATATTCAGGAGCGACGCGTTGTAGCGCTGCTTGCAGTCGGCGCCACCGATCTCCACGCGCGGCGGTTCTCCCTCCGGTGACTTCGCTGCAATCGAGTGATGCATCCACTCGAAGCCGTCTTCGTAGACGTCGAACTGTGTCCCGAACGGGCGCTTGTCTTTCACCTCCTTCGCGCGCTGATAGACGATCGCGCGCTGGTCGCGCGAGAACGGCGTGCCGTCCTTATCGCTCTCGAAGAAGTATTGCCGGATTTCGGGCCGAATACCCTCGAGCAGATAGCGGAGGTGCCCGGTCAGCGGATAGTTGCGGAGGACTGCGTGCTGGTCCTGAGCGAGGTCGCGGAGACCGAGGACCGTCAGCCCCGCGCCGAACAGCGTGAGCCAGCCGAGCACCGGGCTCCAGTCATCGAAAAAGATGAGCGTCAGAGCGCCAGCAGCCGTCGCCGTGGCGACGAGCGCGAAGGGCAGATAGCGGATCGGCAGCTGGC
>JBCBXS010000511.1:0-1463 GCA_039816475.1 Pseudomonadota bacterium
CGCCGCGGTCTTTCAGGAAGTCATGGGAGGCGTAGTCCTTCAGCAGGCTCGCTGCGTCGACGACGGTGACCATGGTGTCGAGCCGTGACACATCGGCGAGGCTTTCGCCGTTCTCGTCGCGGAACTCGAATGTGGTCGCGACCGGGAGCGGCTCTGAGATGCCGGTCGACTCAATCAGCAGATAATCGAAACGGCCTTCGGCTGCGAGCGCGCGGACTTCTGCAAGCAGGTCCTCGCGCAGCGTGCAGCAGATGCAGCCGTTGGACATTTCGACAAGCGCCTCATCGGTCCGGCTGAGATTAGCGCCGCCGTCGCGCACCAGCTCGGCGTCGATGTTGACCTCGCTCATGTCATTGACGATCACCGCGACGCGTTGGCCCTCGCGATTGTGCAGAACGTGATTGAGAAGCGTCGTCTTGCCGGCGCCGAGAAAGCCGGAAAGAACGGTGACCGGGAGCCGCTGGTCGATCTGCTCAGACATGTGGTCGCCTTTGTTGTCTCGTGGAGGCCCGCACGGGCTGCCCAGGGCAGCCGTTTTGCAAGGCTGTTATATTATAACATCACGTACTTGCGGCGCAACTTGTGGCCAACAGCCTCGATGCCGCTTGTCTACAGCGCCTGAAGGACACCGGTGACGTGCGTTGCGCCCGTTGCCTGCGGGACGCTGGGCCCGTATGGCCCGCTCGCATGCCTAACGATCCGTTAATGAGGCTGAGCTTACGTTATAACATCACAAAACCACAATCCGTCTGCACCGACGGCCGCCATCGCAAGGACGCACGCCTCATCGGCGGGGACACAGCCTCGGTTGAGGCCTGCTGATGGGCAGCCAGGGGGAGCTGTTGTGAGATTCCAATCCATTGCCGCGCTCATTGCTATCGCGACCGTGACCCTGATCGCCAGCCAGTTGGATGCGTTGGCCCATGGCGTCCACGGTCCCGTCTCGCCTCCCGTGGGCGGGGCTTACACGCCACCGCCCGATGCCACGTGGTGGGAGGCGATCTACGGCAACATCACCCATAACATGGGCGTGCTGCTTAAGTCCGCTGGCGATGGCACGGAGTTGGGCGCCTACGTCTCGCTGCTCGTGCTGGCGTTTGGGTACGGCGTGCTGCACGCGGTCGGTCCGGGTCACGGTAAGCTGTTGCTTGCGTCCTACGTGGCGGCAACGCGTGCGCCGGTTGCGCTCGGCATCGTGATGGCGCTCGGGGCAGCCGCGCTTCAGGCGTCTATTGCGATCGGCGTCGTACTGGTCGTCGCGCTCGGCGTGCAGGGTGTGACGACAGCGGTGCCGGCACTTCAAGGCGCGGTCAACGTCCTCAGCCTGGCATTACTGGCAGCTCTCGGCGTCGTGATCGTGCTGCGCCAACTTACTGCTCTCGACTTGCTGCCTAAGCCGGTCGCCCGCGCTGTGCCGGCCTCAAGCTGCGCCTGTTGCGGCGGCGATCATCATGGACACCACG
>JBCBXS010000512.1:0-1461 GCA_039816475.1 Pseudomonadota bacterium
TGTGCTCGAGCCGGATGCGGAAGCCCAGCTTGCAAAGTTGGCCGGTCTGAACTCGGACGCAGGCGATGGCGCAGCCGTCCGCAACCGCCTGATCGCGCATATTCGTTCAGCAAGCGAAATCGATGTCCGGCGCATGCGCCCGCTTCAGCTTGCGGGCAGATGGGGTACGGATGAGCAGGCGACGATCGCCGCCAGCTTCGAAGGCGTCCGCGACGGCCTGCTGGCAGCCACTTGGGACCTGCTCTGCCCGCGCTGTCAGGGCGCGAAGGCCTCGTCCGACACTCTCGACGCGCTGCCGACGGAAGCACATTGCGCGAGTTGCAACATCACCTACGGCCGCGACTTCGCAAAGAACGTCGAGCTGACCTTCTATCCGAGCCGGAGCATTCGCCGGACACCCGATGGCGAATTCTGCCTGTACGGCCCGATGACGACCCCGCATGTGCACGCGCAATTGACCGTCGCGCCGAGATCAAGTCGCGACGTCGATCTGACGAGCCTGCCTGCGTCCCGCTTGCGGCTGAGGCTCCTTGAAGCGCCCGTTGAAACTGAAGCGCGTTTTGCTGCGCGCGCAGCGGATGGGCCCACGCCCTCGACCATTCGGATCGCACCGGATGAGATCACGACGGAACAGGCACCGACGCGTGCCGCGGGCGCTCTCAACACCACCATCGTCAACGACAGCGACCGCCTCCTGACACTCGTGATCGACGAGCCGCACTGGAGCCGCGACGCGCTCACCGCTGAGCGAGTCTTCGCGATGCAAACGTTCCGCGATGTCTTCTCCGATGCGCTGCTCCGCCCCGGCGACCATCTCGCGATCGATCAGGCAACGATCGTCTTTATCGATCTCAAGGGCTCGACGCGGCTCTACGAAGACATTGGCGACGCGGCGGCCTATCGGCTCGTCAGAGAGTTCTTCGCGCAGATCGCAGGTGATGCGCGGCGCCACGGCGGTGCAGTGGTCAAGACGATTGGCGATGCGGTGAACCTTGCCTTCACGAGCCCCGCCGCGGCGCTCGCGTGCGCGCGAGATATCCATCGCGCGTTTGCAGATCGCAACGCGTCTCTCGGTGACGATGGCATCCAGACCGAGTGCAAAACCGGCATTCACGTCTGCCGCACGATTGCCGTCACGCTGAACGGACAGCTCGACTACTACGGGACGGGCGTCAATCTGGCAGCGCGCCTCTGCGATTGCGGTGCGCCGGGCGAGATCGTGATCTCCGACGCTGTGCGCCAGTCGACGGGCGTTGCAGAGGCTATTGCTGCGATGGACGCCAGCGAGAGCCGCGTTGAACTGAAGGGTTTTGATCAGCCGGTCGCGATCACGCGGTTGAACGTCTAAGCCGCATCCGATCCTGCAGGCTGCCGTGTCTCGGTCTCGCGTTTGCGTCCGGTCACCGTGCAACACCAGACGGGGATGGGCGCGTCGTAGCCTTCGACCAGGTGGGCACCGCG
>JBCBXS010000513.1:0-1440 GCA_039816475.1 Pseudomonadota bacterium
CCTCTTGCAAGCGATCGCGATGGCGCGCGGCGAGGCAAAGACGGCGAAGGGGCGGGCGGTCGTCACGCGTCAGATCGATGGCCGTGCGCAAGCGGTTGCATTTGACGTGGCCGCGATCCGGGCCGGTCGGTCGCGCGATCCGCGACTGAAGCCGGGTGATCGCGTTCACGTGCCGGCATCCGAATTCAAGAACGCTGTCGATGCGATCGCGAAGTTCGTGCCGTTCGCCCACGTCTTACTTCTGCTCTAGGGAGGCCGGGATGCACGGCGAGCGGGGATCTGGCGCGGCGGCGTCACCTTTCGGACTGAGCACGGGGGCAGGCCAACCGGGCCGCGCTGAGGGCGCGCAGCCAATCCATCCTGCAGCTCTGCACGTGCTAGCCGCCGACCGCTTCGCGTCGGAGCCGCCGGCGCGCATGCTTCGCCGCCACTTCGAGATACTGGCGCGCCGAAAGCGCCTGATCTTCAGCGGCGCCGGGTTCGGCTTGCTGATCGCGATCGCCTACGCAGCGTTCGTCCCCCCGACATTTGAGGCGACGGTTCGTCTGCACATCATCGGGCATCAGATCGTAAGCGACGCGGCGCGTGCAGATGGCAGCGCGTTTGCGCGTCGTGCACCGTCGAAGGCGGACCTCGCCACGGAGCACCGCCTCCTCAAGTCGCGCGTCGTTGCCGTTGCCACTGCCAATACGCTCAACCAGCGACGGGTCGCGCGCGTCAGGAGCCGTTTGCGCGGTCTGGCGACCGGGCTTGCTCAGGATGTCGTCACCGATGTCGCGACCGAGGCCTGGCGGTTTCCGCTGTTCGGAGGCGGCCACGCTCGCGTCGCACCGCCGGATGCCGATGCGATCTTCGAGCGGGTCGAGATCCGCCCGGTGAAGGGCTCGCGACTGGTCGATGTGGTGTTTGCGGACGCTGACGCATGGCGCGCGCAAACGATTGCCGATGCCTATGCCGGCGCGTTCCTCGACCTGAAACGCCAGCAGCACGTGTCGGCGACGGAGATGCTGCGCCGCAACGCGGAAGCGCGGATTGAACGGTTGAACGGCGCGATTGAAACCGCAAGGGCAAAGCTCGCGCAGTTCGTCGATGCGCGGCAGCTTGACCTTACCGAGGATGGCGAACTCGCCAGCGGGCGCGTTCGCGACCGCACAGAACGTAAGCTCGCAGACGTTGAGCGCGCGCGTCTCATGCTCGGCCCGACAGCGAATGCGAAGTCCGCGCACGGGATCGCGCGGCGGGCCAATGGCACGGTCGTGCATCGGCTCGAGCGGCTGATGGCAAAGCGCGCCGAGCTTGAGGCCGAGTACGCAAGCAGACGAGATCGCTTCAAGCCGCGCTATCCGGCGATGGTGGCGCTGCGGCGCAAGATCGACGGCCTCGATCGTCAGATCGGAGTAGCGAACCGACAGCTTCGGCAAGAAGCGCAGTCGCACGGGG
>JBCBXS010000514.1:0-1405 GCA_039816475.1 Pseudomonadota bacterium
CGACGCTCATCGCTGAAAGTTCAAAGCCGGCTTCCTTGCCGTCGGACGTCATCACTTTCAGCCGATGATCGAAGACATCGAACTGAACCTCGGCGGACAGCGCACCGTCCGGCACAGGCCCTGTCGTTAGCCCGCGCGGCGTCGGATAAAGCGTCGCGTGCCACGAGTGATTGACCCACGGCGTGTGCGCGAGACGGTACTTGCCCACGATCTGACACCACATATGCAGCGTGTCGCAGGTCGGCGCCCACGCCGCGTAGTCCATTTCCGGCCAACGGGTCACGATCAAGCCTCCACAGATGGTTGCGATGAACGGCTGCCGGCCTGACCTGTTCGGCCCCGCGCTAGTGGATTTCGGGCTCCGGGGTCGGTGGTCCGGCCAACAGAAAGTCGAAGTCACAGCCTTCGTCCGCCTGGGCAATGTGCTCCTGGAACATGACGCCATAACCCCGCTGATACCGCGGCGGCGGCGCTTCCCAGTTCGCCTTCCGGCGTGCGAGTTCATCCTCGTCGACGTGCAGGTGAATAAGCCGCCGCTCGACGCTGATTTCGATTTCGTCGCCGGTCTGCACGAACGCAAGTGGTCCCCCGACGAAGCTCTCCGGCGCGACGTGCAGGATGCATGCGCCGTAACTCGTCCCGCTCATGCGCGCGTCCGAGATGCGAAGCATGTCACGCACACCCTGCTTCACGAGTTTGGTCGGGATCGGCAGCATGCCCCACTCGGGCATGCCCGGGCCGCCCTTGGGGCCTGAGTTCTGCAGCACGAGGATGTCGTCTGCCGAGCACTCGAGGTCTTCGCGATTGATCTCGGCTGCGAGGTGATTGTAGTCGCGGAACACGAGCGCGCGCCCGCGATGTTCCCGCAGGCGGGGTTCGACCGCCGACGGTTTGATGACGCAGCCACGCGGCGCGAGATTGCCGGTCAGCACCGCTGTCGCGCCCTCGCGATAGATCGGGTCACTCATCGGCTTGATGACATCGTCGTTGTAGACCTTCGCGCCTTCGATGTTCTCGCCGATCGAGCGCCCGTTCACCGTTCGCGCATCGAGATCGAGTTTCTCCGACAGCATCTGCATCAAGGCGCGCATGCCGCCGGCGTAATAGAAATCCTCCATCAGGTATTTGCCCGACGGTCGGACGTTGGCGAGCACGGGGATCGTCCGCCCGACACGATCAAAGCTTTCCAGCGTGACGTTGACGCCCGCGCGGCGCGCCATCGCAATGACGTGGATGATCGCGTTCGTTGATCCACCCATCGCCATGTGCACGGTGATTGCGTTTTCAAACGAGTTCTCAGCGAGCACGTCGGACGGCTTGTAGTCGTCCCAGACCATGTCGCAGATGCGCCGCCCGGCTTCAGCGCACATCCGGGGGTGACCGGCGTCCGCCGCCAACATCGACG
>JBCBXS010000515.1:0-1403 GCA_039816475.1 Pseudomonadota bacterium
ATGCGGGTCCGAACGGCGCCGGCCACTTCGTCAAAATGATCCACAACGGCATCGAGTACGGGATGATGCAGGCGTTCGCCGAGGGCTTCGACATCCTCCGAAACGCGGACACCGAAGCGCTGCCGGAGGAGTACCGCCTCGATCTCGACGTCGCCGATATCGCCGAGGTCTGGCGGCGCGGAAGCGTCGTCACGTCGTGGCTGCTTGATCTGACGGCGGCTGCGATGGCGGAAGACGAAGACCTCGCGGAGTTTAGCGGGCAGGTGGCCGACAGCGGCGAGGGCCGATGGACGGTGCAGGCCGCGATCGAGCAGGCCGTCCCTGCGGAAGTGCTGACCAGCGCGCTCTACACGCGTTTTCGCTCGCGGCAGTCGCAGACGTATGCGGAGAAGGTGCTCTCGGCGATGCGGAAGGGGTTCGGTGGCCACGCCGAGCCAGGCACACGAACGGTGACGGCAACCGCGCCGGACAAGGACGGTGCGTCATGAGCAAAACGGGCGCGTTGATGTACTTCCCGCCGTGTTGCTGGTGATGGGCGTCTCGGGCGCCGGCAAGAGCACGCACGCGGCAGCCCTCGCAGAGGAGTTCGGGTGGCCGTTCAAGGACGCCGATGAATTCCATCCTCAGACGAACATCGACAAGATGGCGGCCGGCGCGCCGCTCGACGATACCGACCGCTGGCCCTGGCTCGACCGCATCGCGGCGTGGATTGACTCACATCGCACGGAAGGCACGCACGGCATCGTCACGTGTTCGGCGTTGAAGCGCATCTACCGACACCGGCTGCTCGAGGGCCGGCCTGATGTCCGCTTGGTGTACCTGAAGGGTGAGCACGACCTGATCGAGCGTCGCATGATCGCGCGCGCTGATCACTTTATGCCGCCGAAGTTGCTCGCAAGTCAGTTCGCGACGCTGGAAGAGCCGGTGCCATCGGAGTGGGCGATCGTCGTGCCCATCGATCGTTCGCCGCGGTACATCAAGGAACAGATCCTCGCTGAGATCGCGCAGTGATGACTTGATCTTCGTGCCGGTAGACCAGGTCGACGTCTTAAGTCACTCGGTCGGGGTAGGTACTGGAGACGTGCGTTTCGTAACGCACAACGTGATCGTCAGGACGCTGGTTTTGCGGCTTCCGGGCAGAGACGGAACGCTTCCGACAACGCGTCACGGCGGTTCTGGTAGACGCCGATCGCACGACCGCCCGGCGCATACTGCGCGATGAAGCCTCGCGTCATCTGCGTCTGGTTTGCCGGTTCGACGTCGAGGGCTGTGAGCATACGACCGGTGCGATCCGTTGCATCGATCAAGACGGTGCGGCTGCCACCGAAGCTTGCGATGGAGACGCGGCAGCGGTTGGCGGCTTTCGGCGTCGGCGTGAGGCTCGGGCGGAAACGCGAGGGTGG
>JBCBXS010000516.1:0-1402 GCA_039816475.1 Pseudomonadota bacterium
GGCCGAACGGAAGTTCCGTTCGGCCGACAACGCAGCCGAAAACGCAACCGGCCTAACTCGGCCGGAACAGATCAGCGTTGCCGATGAAGATTGCGACGTAGAACGCAAAGGTGGCAGCGAACCCGATCGCAAGCCAGATGAGCTCCGACCAGGAGATTTCCGGCAGCACGGACGATGACTTAGGTCGCGAGATCAGCGACAGGCCGACGATCGTGAAGAGAGCCAGCATGATGTAGCTCTGGATGTAGACCGAGAGCGCGGCGGCCACGAGGATGAACGCGAATTGCACAAAGCGGCGCGCTTCATCGCCGGCGCGGGACAGCAGGGCACCGACGATCTGCCCGCCATCGAGTGGTAGGAAGGGCAGAAGGTTGAACGCATTCAAGAAGATGCTGATGAGCGCGAGATTGCGCCACGTATCGTTATCCGGCTGAGATGCTGAGATCGCAACGAAGACGGCGGTCGACAGGACGCTCGCCGCAGGCCCCATCAGCGCGATGAACCCGCGACGGCCTTCGGTGCCGAAGCCTTGAGTGCCGACGGCGACCGCGCCCATGAACGGGATGAAATAGATGCCGCGCACAGGCATGCCGCACCACCGCATCGCGAAGACGTGGCCCAATTCGTGAAGCAGCAACACGCCGATCAGGAGTGCTGCGAACTCAAAGCCGAACAGGATGCCAAAGCTCAGAAGCGTAATCGCGCCGGTGACGAGCGCGTTCCACACCGGCGCGGGGGCTTTGCGCGCGACTGCTTCCTCGCCGAGGTACTGCCGTTCGGCGTAGTCGCGGATGCGCGCCGTTGCCGAGATCATCGCAGCCGGCACTTCAACCCGGCCCATCGCGCGGCCATGGTCGAGCTGATACGTGACTTCAAGCCAGGTCCCGCCGTCGCCGTCGCTCAGCCGCGTGATGACGTAGTAGTTGTCGCCGTAGTAGAGCCGTGGATCGGTGCCCTCCTTGATCACCTGCGTGACGATCACCTCATTCGGGCGCACTTCGCTTTCGCGGACGACCATGCGCGCGAAGGTGTCTCCGCCGGTCACCGTCACGTCGAAAATGTCGGGGGCATCGGCGCGTGCGACCTGTTCGATCGTCAGCGGGATGATGCCGTCCATCTCGAGCCTCGGCGCCTTCAGGACCTTGAAGACAAGATCACGCGGCACGCGAACGAAAACGCGCTCGGTGTAAGATGCGGAGCGGCCAGCGAAGGCCAGGTCGAGAGGCAGACGCGCCAGCCGGTAAAGATACGAGAGGACCGTTCGCAGCACGATCATGCTGCGTCGGTTCCCGATCCCTTGTCCGGATACATCGACGCGAGGCCATCGGCGCTCGCCTCTGCCACGCCGCGCTCGGTTATGAGGCCAGTGACGAGCCGCGCCGGTGTCACGTCGAAGGCCGGG
>JBCBXS010000517.1:0-1387 GCA_039816475.1 Pseudomonadota bacterium
AGTTCGCCGCCGACTACGTGACGTCGTTTCACGAGCGGATGGCACCGCACTTCGACCGTCCGGAAGAGGTGCCGCAACCGGTGCTGCAGAGCTTCGGCTATATGTACCTCGCAGCCGATGCCGCAGCAGCCGATGTGCTGCGCTCGAACCATCAGGTGCAGGCGAGCTGCGGGGCCGGCACGCGCCTCCTGACGCCCGATGAAGTCGCAGCCGAGTTTCCGTTCTATGCACTCGATGACGTCGTTCTCGCGAGCCACAACCCGGTCAACGAGGGCTACTTCGACGGCAATACGCTGTTCGACACCTGGCGAACGCTTGCACGGAGGCACGGGGCAACGTTCGTTCAAGCTGAAGTTGTGGGGCTTGAGTTGGACGGGCCAAGAGTTGCGCGCGTGGCACTTGCCGATGGACGGGCCGTCGCCTGCGGAACGTTCGTCAATGCTGCCGGGCCGCGCGCCGATGTTGTCGCCCGGATGGCAGGGATCGAGATTCCGGTCGAACCGCGCAAGCGCTTTACCTTCATCTTCGATGCCGCCGAACCGCTCGATCGTGATCTGCCGCTGACGATCGACCCGTCAGGTGTGCACGTCCGGACCGATGGCCGGTATTATCTCGCTGGCTGTCCGCCGGACGTCGACACGCCGTGCGCATTCGATGACTTGGAAATGGACCCGGACGTCTGGGAAGAGAAAGCCTGGCCGGCCATTGCGGCGCGCATCCCCGCCTTCGAGCGCGTCAAGGTCGTCAACGAATGGGCGGGGCACTACGCGTTCAATACGCTCGATCAGAACGCGATCGTCGGCCGGCATCCCGAGATTACCAACTTCGTTTTCATGAACGGCTTCTCAGGCCACGGTTTCCAGCAGTCCCCTGCAATGGGCCGCGGCGTCGCCGAGCTGATTGCGTATGGTGAGTACCGGTCGCTCGATCTCGCGCCGCTCGGCTTCGAGCGGATCGCTGCTGGCGTACCGTTCACCGAGCGCGCCGTCATCTGAACCGCGCCGCGTCTGCTGCGCGGAAAGCCAGACGGCACCGATCAGTAGGTTTCGGGAATGACCGTGTAGTTCGTGGCAGTCAACTGATAGCCAACCGGCACATCCGCCTCGCCGTCGGAGAGCGCAAGGTTGCGCAGGCTCGCCTTCGTCGAGAGCTTTCCTGTTATGTCGACTGCCGTGAAGAGATCGGTGATTATCAGCTTCTCTTTGAGGCGAACATACACGATCTGATTTGGCGGTGGCGCCGGGACGTGAATGCAGGCACCAACGTACGGCACCAGAAGAAAGTCTCTGACCCCGTCCTCGGAAAACGCGATCGGAAGCAAATAACCCTTCATGCGGATCATCTTGCCGTTGAGGGACTTGCGAACCAGCGCCTGTCGCTTCGTCTG
>JBCBXS010000518.1:0-1326 GCA_039816475.1 Pseudomonadota bacterium
CGCCTGTTTGACGAAGCCATGCTGCGCTCGACCAGCGCCATCGAAGGCGCGATTGGCACAAACGCGTCAGCCCTGACATCGGCGCTTGAACAGCACGCGCTGACGCTCAGTGAGGACATCAATAAGCGCTCCGTCGATCTCGATGAGACGCTGACGAGCGGGATCGAATCCGTCCGGCGAACCAGCGAGAACATCTCACGTCAGTCGCTGCGCGCGATCGAAGGCCTCGCGAGCCAGGCAGACATGTTGCAGAACGTGTCGGAGAACCTGCTCGGCCGTATCACCAGCGTGACCAACCGGTTCGAGGACCAGGGCCAGTCGATTCTGCGGTCGGCCAACGCCCTCGAGCAAGCGAACTACAAAATTGACAAAGCGCTTGGCGCGCGCACCGAAGAGATGAACCAGACGCTCGATCGGATGTCAGGCAAGGCCGATGAGCTGAGCGAAGTCGTCGTCGGATATTCTTCACAGCTCGAGGGCTCGGTCCAGGATGCCGAAAAGCGGACCCGGCTTCTGACGGACGAACTGACCCGTCAGGCGGAAGAACGTTCGCGCTCGACGGTGGATGAGCTTTCGCGGCTGAAGAGCGAGGCGATGCGCGAGAAGGACCGCGCCCTCGACGAGCTGAAGGCGGAGTTCTCGACGGTCACGCGCGAGGTCACCGAACGGCTCGGCGTTCTCTCACAGCAGTTCTCGCAGACGTCTGGCGAAGTTCGCGCGCAGGCCCGTCGCGCGGCGGAGGAGATTGAGACCGACCAGCGTCGCCTGCGCGACCAGATCGACTCGTTGCCGTCGGCGACTCGCGAGACAACAGAGGCCATGCGCCGCGCGCTCGACGACCAGATCCGGGCCCTCGATCGTCTGACGTCGCTGGCGCGCGATCACGGCGGCCAACGCGATGCGCGCTCGGCAAGCCGCCCGGCCGGCAGCCGCCAACTTGCGCGGCCTGAGCGCACCCAGCCGTCCGGACGCACGCCGTCAGCGCTCGCAAGCCCGGCGCGGACAAGTGCGATCTCATCGCTCACCTCGACGCTTGCCGACGAAATGCGCAAGCGCGGCAGCACGACCGCACATCCCCTGTCAGCCGCCGCCGCGCCGGCCGCGACACCCGCACCACAGCAAGCCCCCGTCACCGGCGCACCACAGCCGCCGGCCGGCGCATCCGGCTGGTCGTTCGGTGATCTCCTGTCGCGGGCCTCGATCGGCGACGACGCGCAGGGTGGCGCATCGGGCAGCGCGCCGCTCGATGTCGCCGCGATCTCGAAGGCGATCGACCCGAGCCTTGCAACCGTCATCTGGGACCGCTTCCGCTCCGGACAGCGCGGC
>JBCBXS010000519.1:0-1315 GCA_039816475.1 Pseudomonadota bacterium
CGACGGCGCGCTCAGCGGTTTCGGTGTCGGAGGTCTTCACGTCCGAGGTCTTATCCGGAGCTGAGCCCACCTCATCGCGATAGTGCAGCGGCCCGCCGCGGAACGGCGCGAAGCCGGTGCCGAAGATCACGCCGGCGTCGACAAGATCGGCATTGTCGACGATCCCCTCGCGCAGGCAGGCCTCGCATTCATCGATGAGCGGTGCCACCAACTCGCGACCCAACACATCGAGGTCACCGAACGCCTTATCGTCTGAGCGGACAACCTTGCCGTCTTTCCAGCGATAAAACCCCTCGCCCGACTTCTTGCCGAGCTTGCCGGCTGCGACCAGTCGCTCGAGTTCGGTCTCCTTCGCGTCCGGGCGATCACCAAGGATGCGACCAACGTTGGCGCACACATCGAGGCCGACGGTATCGGCCAGCTCGATCGGGCCCATCGGCATCCCAAACGCCTTTGCCGCATCGTCGATGCGTTCCTTACGCTCGCCGGCTTCGACCCGCTGCATGGCCGCGAACATGTACGGCGCGAGCACGCGGTTGACGAGGAAGCCCGGCGCGCTTTTGACAACCAGCGGGAACTTGCCGATCGCCGTGACGAAGGCACACGCCCGATCAATCTCGTCCGACCGGCTTTCGTTGCCGCGGATCACCTCCACCAGAGGCATCTGCGCGACCGGATTGAAGAAATGGATCCCCACCAGTCGACCCGGATCGCTGAGCCCCGATGCGATCTCTTCAATGCGGATCGATGACGTGTTGGTTGCAAGCACCGCGCCCGGCTTGAGCTTCGCCTCGATCTCGCGGAACAGCTTCTGCTTAATCTCGACGTTCTCAACGATCGCCTCGATGACGACATCCGCGCGACCGATCTGGTCGCCCGCCGGATCGGCGATCAGCCGGGCCCAGGCCGCATCAAGTTGCGGCTTCCGGCGAAATTTCCGCTTCAGCGTCTTTGACTGCGCCTTGATGCCTTTCGCGATCTGCTCGGATGACAGGTCCTGAAGCGTCGCTTCCATGCCGGATGCGACGCACCAGCCGGCAATATCAGCGCCCATGGTGCCGGCACCGATCACATGGACGCGCGTCGGCCGGAAGCCTAGACCCTTCGGCGCCTGCGCCTTCAGCACCTCAGACAACTTGAAGACGCGGCGAAGATTGCGCGCGGTATCGCTGACCATCAACGGCGCAAAGTACTCCGTCTCTTGCCGTTTCATGTCGGCATGGACGCCGCCGTGCTCTTCGAAGAGATCAATCAGGCGGAACGGCGCCGGGTAGTGATCCTCGCGAACCTTCTTCGCGGTCTCCGAACGCATGCG
>JBCBXS010000051.1:0-11873 GCA_039816475.1 Pseudomonadota bacterium
ATCGTCGTACTCGACTACGGCAAGCTGATCGCCGACGGCACACCCGAACAGGTCCGCAACGATCCGCATGTGATCGCAGCCTATCTCGGCGTCGAAGACGATGAGGTCGAAGCCGTCGAACAGGAGGTGTCGTCATGAGCGAACCGATCCTGCAGATCCGCGGCCTCGAGACCTTCTACGGCAAGATCCAGGCGCTCAAAGGCATCGATCTCGATGTCGAAAAGGGCGAGATCGCAACGATCATCGGCGCCAATGGGGCTGGCAAGACGACGCTAATGATGACGGTCTGCGGTAGCCCGCGCGCGCGCTCAGGATCAATCCGCTTTGAAGGCGAAGAGATCAGCCGACTTGCGACGCATGACATCATGCACAAAGGCCTCGCCCAGTCGCCTGAGGGCCGCCGCATCTTCCCGCGGATGACGGTCTACGAAAATCTGCAGATGGGCTCGATCCTCAACGCCGACCGCGACACGACGTTCGATGAAGATACCCGGCGTGTGTTCGAGCTGTTCCCGATCCTGAAGAAGCGCGCGAACCAGCGGGCCGGCACAATGTCTGGAGGCGAGCAGCAGATGCTTGCGATCGCGCGAGCACTGATGGGGCGGCCGCGACTGTTGATGCTGGATGAGCCGTCGCTTGGTCTCGCACCCCTGATCGTGAAGCAGATCTTCGAAGTCATCGGCGAGCTTAATCGCACCGCCGGTCTGACGGTCTTCCTCGTCGAACAGAACGCCTATCACGCGCTCAAGCTCGCCCACCGCGGCTACGTCATGGTCAACGGGCGCATCACGTTGAGCGGCTCCGGCGACGAGCTGTTGCACCGCGAAGAGATCCGCGCGGCCTACCTCGAAGGCGGCGCACATTGAGCCGCGCACTTGGATACGAAGCGGATGTCTTTCTCGGAGCCGCAGGCTTTCTGTGTTTGCTTGCAGTCGCGATCCACATCGCAATCGGTGGTCGGGAGATCGCGCGCCCGCTTCTGGACGATGAGAACATGCCTCGGGTCGCGCGCCGCACGGCCTACTTCTGCTGGCATCTGGTCACGGTGTTACTCGTTGGGATGACGGCGGCTTTCGTTTGGGCGGCCATGGACCCGACAGCCTGGGAGGCCGCAGCGCTTGCCACCGTCATCGCCATAGCCGCGACGGCGCTGAGCCTCACGCTCGCCATCGCTGGCGAGGGTCCAGCCTCCGAACTCCCGCAATGGGGTCTATTTCTGATGATCGCAGGCCTCGGCTGGTTCGGGCTCTCCGGGCTGCAGTGAACGGATAAATGATGAGTCTACTGTACGAGAACTCGCTGCAGGCGTTTGTCATCATCACCCTGCTGGTCGGCGGCGGCGCGGCGTGGATGACCGGGCGCGCGATCTCGCTGACATGGGGGCCGCTCTGGCAGGCGCTCGCCTATATGGTCCCGCTCACAGGTGCGGCGCGGTTCTTACACTTCGCGCTGGCCGACGGCGTCCTCATGAGCGCGTGGTACTTCGTCGTCAACTTCGCGATCCTCTGCGCGATCGCGGCGATCTCGTTCCAGTTCGCGCGTACGGCACTGATGGCGCAGCAGTACCCGTGGCTTTACAAGCGCTCGAGCCCGTTCTCGGTCACGAAGATCTAACCACCCACGTCACCGACCGCCGAGCGAACGTCCGTCTTCGCGAAGTCTTCGCCCTTGAAGAGGAGCGGGAGATTGCGCGCCCTGGCGAGCGCGTACGCGGCGCAGTCACCGAAGTTCAGCTGCGCGGCATGCCCCTGCCCTTTGCCAAAGCGGCGAAAAGCATCGAACGCGGCCGAAGCTTGCGCGGCATCGAAGGGGACGTGTGAAACCCCGGCGTCCTCGAGAAGATCGCGAAGCGCTTGACCGCCGTCGTCGCCAATCCGCGACGTGATCACAACAAACGCCTCAAGCCACGTCATCGACGAGATGACCGCCTGATTATCATTCAGCACTTCCAGGAACAGCAGCTCCTCCGGCTCATGGGCGAGGATCGCGAACAGCGCGGAGGTGTCTACGGCGATCACGACGGCAAGCCATTCTCGTCGTAGCCAATGATGTCGTCTGGCTGCCTGTCGTCCAGAACCGGGAGGTTTCGGGTGCGATTGGCAATCGCTTTGAGCCGCTCAAGCCGCTTGGCGCGATCGGCTTCGGACAGCGCCTTGTCACCTTCAGGCGCTTTCGCACCCGCCAACTGTCGTACCGCGCGCGCGACAACATCGTTGCGCGCCTCACCGGTCTTGTCGCCAATCTCCTTGATCAGCGCCTCGACCTCGGGATCGTGCCAACCACCGTCTTCCATACCGAACTCCGAGCCTCTGCTGGAACTTCAACCACCAAATCAACCATGGTCAATATTTAGCCGCTTTGACGCACTTCCTCTCCTCCCATGTGCTCCGAGCTGTGCTAGGACGCAGGTCTCCGTGGGGACTGACCGTCGGGGTCGTGCCCATTTTCTCTGGGAGGAGTTTAGCGAATGAAACGAGTTCTCGTTGCCGCCGCCGCGACCACGGCGTTTGCCGGCACTGCGATTGCGCAGGAAATTCCGATCGCAACGATCGGTCCGATGACAGGCCAGTACGCCTCCTTCGGCAGTCAGATGAAGGCCGGCGCAGAGCAGGCCGTCGCCGACATCAACGCCGCCGGTGGCGTCAACGGCAAGATGCTCAAGCTGATTGTCGAGGACGACGCATGCGACCCGAAGCAGGCTGTTGCAGCTGCCGGTAAGCTTGCAAGCCAGAAGGTCGCCCTTGTCGCCGGCCACTTCTGCTCGGGCTCATCGATCCCAGCATCGAAGGTCTACGCGGAAGAAGGCATCATCCAGATTTCGCCCGCCTCCACGAACCCGAAGCTCACCGATGAGCGCTCTGGCCCGAACGTGTTCCGCGTTTGCGGTCGTGACGACCAGCAAGGTCAGGTTGCTGGCGCCTACATCGCCGAGAAGTTCGCCGGCAAGAAGGTCGCGATCCTTCACGACAAGACCGCCTACGGTAAAGGTCTCGCAGACGAGACGCGCAAGTACATGAACGAGGCTGGTCTCAAAGAGACGATGTACGAAGCCTATACGGCGGGTGAAAAAGACTACTCGGCCCTCGTCTCGAAGATGAAGTCCGAAGGCATCGACGTCGTCTACGTCGGCGGCTACCACACGGAAGCTGGCCTGATCGTCCGTCAGATGCGCGACCAGGGCATGAAGGCGCAGCTCGTCTCCGGCGACGCGCTTGTCACGCAGGAATACTGGCAGGTCACGGGCGATGCCGGCGAAGGCACGCTCATGACGTTCTCGCCGGACCCGCGCAAGAACCCCGCCGCTGCTGACGTTGTCGCGAAGTTCAAAGAGAAGGGCATCGAGCCGGAAGGCTACGTCCTCTACACGTACGCGGCGATCCAGGCTTGGAAGCAGGCTGCCGAAGCTGCCGGTTCGACGGACGCAGGCAAGGTGATCAACGCACTGAACTCCGGTGAATTCAACACGGTGCTCGGCAAGTTCAAGTTCGATGCCAAGGGCGACCCGAACCTGCCGCCGTACAAGTTCTACGAGTGGAAGGGCGGTTCGTACGACCAGATCAACTAAGTCGTACAACCTCGTCTGACTGACGCGAAGCCCGCGGTGAGCCATCACCGCGGGCTTTTTTGTTGATATGGCGATGCTGGTCGCGGGTCGTCGTCTGGTGGACGTTGCGATCTGGCGGAAGAGAAAGGAAACGCGTGTGTTACTCGCACCTTGGCTCAGCGTCCTGACAGAGAGAAGCACTCTACGTGCCCTCGCGGTCGCGACCGCAGTCTCGTTGCCAGCCCCGGCGGTAGCCTACTTCGACATGTATCCGCCAACCGAGATCGCCCGCGACGCGAAGCGGCTCGAGACAGCCGTTCGGCGGATCTACCGCATCGGCATCTTGCCCAAACTTACGGCGCGTGAGCGGGCCGCCTTCGACGCCGTCCGGTTTGCGTTTCCGAAACCGAAGCGCGATGACCGGTCGCTCAACTTCTATGCGACATGGCAGGGCGGCGTTCCGACGGTGGTGATGCCCGTCCTCTCACTCAAGCAACTCGAGGACCTGACAACGGCGTACGCCTGGCTGCAGATCAAACGCTATAGCCACTCAACAATCGATCTCTACTTCGCGATGCTGAGCCACAAGCTGGTCATCGACTTTCCCGGAAGCCGTTATCCGGACATCCTGACCGGCCTCGGCATTCCGAAAGACGCACTGAAGGACAAGCGCATCGACCGGCTGTCGCTGAGCCTCCGCAACGAGGTCATCGCCTTCATCTTGCTGCACGAACTTGGCCATCTGCTCTATCGCCACAAGGGCTACGCGGACATCACCAAACGGCAAGCGCGCGAGGACGAACTCCAGTCCGACCGGTTCGCACTCGACGTTCTGGTGCGCACGAACACGCCGCCGCTCGGTGCCGTCCTGTTCTTCCAGGCCCAGGCCTTCGCGATGCCCCATCGCGGCCAGTTCGCGACAGAGAACGAATGGAGGACCTACCTTAACCGCGCCGCGACCCATCCGCTCTCGACGGAACGTATCGCGCTGATGGCCGATACGTTTGAAGGGCCGTTTGCCCGTCGTCGCCCGTCGGAAGCGCTCACCTGGCGCTCGGTCGGGTCAAGTCTACGGGCGATGAAGCGCATCCTCGAGAACGTCGATCAGCAGCGCTGTGTGGTTGCGACTGCCAAGGCTGCAACTCTCGCCGATCTTAAACCGACGCGTAAAAGCGTAGGCCTAAAGAGCTGCGATCAGGGCTAGTTTTCGGGCCAGCCACTTAAGTAGTGAACTCGACGACCGGACCCTTTTGTTGCGACCATCGGGGAGTTGTCGTGGTGGGCGTGCAGAGACCGCCGAAGACAATCTCAGGAGTGTTTGCGTTGACGTCGGATGACACCGCAGAACTCGAGACTTATCGCCGTTTCTTCCGGCAGATTCACCGGTTTATCGGGATCCTGGATCGCGAGGGTCGTTTCATCCGATGCGGGGACATCGCCTACGAACTGACCGGCCTGACCAAGGAGGAGGTGATCGGCACCACCTTCTGGGATTGCAAATGGTGGGCGGACGCGAACGCCGAACGACAGAGCCGCGTGCTCGTCGAGAAGGCGCTTGCCGGTGAGCTAAACGACCGCCGCATCTTCTTCCGTCGCGCCGACGGCTCGATCGGCACGACCCACGCCATGGGCCAACCCGACTACAACCACGCCGGTGAGATTGTCGGCGCGATTGTGCACGGCCAGGACGTCACGGACCTCACAGTGCTTGAGGCCGAGAGAAGCGAAGCGGTGCATCACTCTGAACACCTGCTTGAGGAGCTATCGCATCGCGTCAAAAACAGCCTCGCGATGATCGCGGCGATCGCACGACTGCAGTCACGACAGATCGAGGAACCGTCGGCGAAGGCAGCGTTGCATGCCCTGCAAGCGCGGATCGTGGCGGTGAGCCAGCTCTACGCTAGTCTGTCGAATTCCGACAATGTCGAGACCGTTGCGATCGATAGCTACCTGAGCAACATCGTCGACAGTCTGCGTAAGGGGTCAGCGCGGGACGGGATTACCGTGCTCGTCAGCGCGGACAGCGCGCGCATTCCGACTGCGACGGCAACGGCGGTGGGCTTGATCGTCAACGAACTCGTGACAAACGCGCTGAAGCATGCGTTCTCGGACGACGGTCCGGGCACGATCACGGTGTCGTACTGGCGCGGAAGCAAGAACGATCAGCTCTGCGTGACGGACGACGGTCGCGGACTTGACGATGCGAGTGACCGCGAAGCCGACCCGACCGGGATGGGGCAAAGCCTCGTCGAGCTTCTCACGCGACAGCTTGACGGCGAACTCGTCACCAATACATCTGGCGGCGGGACGTCTGTGACGCTCACGCTTCCCCAATCCGCGCCCGATCACAGCTAGTGCCGAGACCGCGATCCTCAGCAAAACGGTTGGGCGATCACCGCGGGCGCTCTTGCGTGAAGCTGCCGTAAACGCGCGTCTCGTTCCGCACCATCACCGGCAATTAAGCTCGCGGCGCTAAGCTCACGTCACGGGATTAAGATGCGTCTGGAGTTCGGACATGGCCGGCACCGGTGACCTTGACGAGGTTTTTCAGGAACTCGAGAAGCAGAACGCAGCCGCGAAAGACACGCGACCGTTCCTTGAGCGTACACTTCCCGATAATCGCCGCCTCGCGACGCTGTTCGAGACGATCGATGTGAACTCGCCCAAGCCAGAGCACGGCATGACGCCGCTGATCTGGTCGCTCGTCCACGATAGCCCGCTTTTTCATTTTCTCATTGGCCGCGGCGCTGACGTCAATGCCGCCGGCACCGGCGACTACGCACGCGCGCCGATCAATATCGCCATCGAGCTTGGTCTCGAAGACCGCGCGAAGCGGCTCGTCGAAATTGGCGCTGTCTGCCCGCCGGAGCTTCAAACCAAACTCGACGAGGAGCGCCGCCTGCGGCAGGCATTCGAAGCAGACGCGAAAGCAATCGAACGCCGCCTCAGCAAAGCGCTCAAAGACCCCGCGTTTCTCTCCGAGGTCGCGCGTCTTGAGGCGGTTTTCGGCGTCAAGGCGAAGAAGACCCGGGGGCGTGTCGGACATCTGTCTTTTCCGAACGTTCCCATCAAGGCGCTTGGCGAAGCGGCAGGGACGTCAGGCGAACTCTGGCTTGCCGAACAACAGCGCGCGGCGGCCAACAAGAACATCGGCATCTCTTCGCGGGAGCCCGTCGGCGTTGGGCGGGATATCCTTCGCACTGTTGCGAAGCAGGAGATCTGCGCGGCGCCCACTGTCGCGAAACGCGAGATCGCGTTGATCTCCAACCTCGGGCGCGATCAAGACCTGATCGGCGCACTGCAGCGTCTCGAGAAGGGCGACTGTTTGGCCGACCTCGATCGCGCGTTTCCGTTCCAGCTCATCACGTGTGGAGGCCATGGCGTCGCGGGTCGCGTCGACTGCGAGACGATTGATCTGAAGGCGTTTGCGGGACGATTGTTCGACCTGAGCTCTGAACTCGTCGAGGAGTACCACGGCGGCTCACCGGCACCCTTCGACGCAGCTGCTTGTGCAGAGCAACTCGCGCAAGAGATCGCAGCTGATAACGGCCTCTTCGACTTGCCCTGGCGCGCAGACGTTTAGGCGTGGAGCCGCAGAGCCCGAAGCGCGCGACGTGTTCGCGCCCCGGGCCCTTAGGTGTCATTCGTTATGCAGCCCAGTGCGAGCCGCGGATCGCGAACGTGCGCCTTAGAGCGACGGCAGCGGCGGTAGCTTCTGGCCGAGCCACTTTTCCGAGAAGCCGTTCAGGTCGCCGCCAAGCTTTTTGTGCAGGATGAAGACGTTCACCCACTGCAGCAGATCGAAGTTGCCCTTCTTGATGCCGATGAAGGCCGGGCTCTCCTTGATAATGAACTTCGTCTTGAGCTTCAGGTCGGGCTTGTCGGCTGCAAGCTTCGCCGCGACCGTGTTGCCGGTGACCAGGACGTCAACCTGACCCGAGGTGTAGGCCGCGAGCGTCGCCGCGTTGTCGCCAAAGCGGACGACCGTCATGTCTTTCGGGCCGGTCTTGGTGATCTCGAGGTCTTCGAGCGTACCGCCCGTGACGCCGACCTTCTTACCGGCCAGATCGGCAATCGACCCAATCGACATGTCTTCCTTCGCAAAGGCGCCGGAAAAGAACGGCGCATAGGCGCTCGAGAACCAGATCGATTTCGCCCGGCCGGGATTTGCGCCCATGGACGAGATGACGAGATCAACGCGGTCCGTCTCGAGGAACGGAATGCGCTGCTTCGACGTGACCGGGACCATCTCCAGCTCCACGCCGAGGTCTTTCGCGATGAGCTTGGCGACATCGACGTCGTAGCCCTGGTACTCACCGTCAGGGCCGAGCGACCCGAACGGCGGGAAGTTTTCAGGCACGGCAATCTTGATCTTGCCGGCCTTCAGGATGTCGCCGAGATCGGCGGCCGCTGCAGGTCCGGTCATGAGACCGCCTGCCACCGTGCCGAAGGCCAGCACGGCTGCTGCCATCACAGCTTTCAATTTCAACCACATGAGATGCACCTTTCATGTTGCGGGGGGACGAAACCGGCGCACGCGCCGGACCTCAGCCAGCCGCGACAACCTCCTTCGAAGCCGCCGAACCAAGTCGGCGTTCAAGGCGTCGAGACCAGACGGAGAGCGGGAAACAGAGACAAAAATAGACAAGCGCCATCAGCGGGAAGACGATGAATGGTTCGGTTCCGTCGATCGGCGCGTTTGCCCATCGCTTGCCGGTGTTCATGAGGTCCTGAAAGCCAATGATGAACGCGAGCGATGTGCCCTTGATGATCTGCACCATGAAGCCAACGGTCGGTGCCAGCGCATAGCGAACGGCTTGCGGGATGATGACGAGGCGAAGCGTTTGCGTGAAACGGAGGCCGATGGCGCGCGCGGCGTCCCACTGCCCGGCCGGGATCGCCTCGACGGCCCCGCGCCAGACATCGGCGAGGTAGGCGCTCGCATAAAGCGTCAGCGCGATCGAGGCCGCCGTCCATGGTGGAATATCGATGCCAAGCAATCGCGGAATGCCGAGCCCGAGCAGGAACAGCAGCATCAACAGCGGCACCGATTGGAACAGCCAGATATGCGCGCCGGCCACCACCTTCGCGCCCCGTGAGGTCGAGACGCGCGCGAGCGTGATGAGAAGTGCGACGGCACCGCCTGCGATGAACGCGATCAGCGAGAGATAGATCGTGAACTGCGTCGCATCGAGGAGCTGGAACAGCACAATGCCGAGCGGTCGGCCGAAGACGTTCGCGAAGACGTCCTTCATCGCACGTGCCGCCATTGGAACAGCGACCGCTCAGCAAGGGCGAGCAGGGCTTTGAAGCCGAGCGCCATTAGGACGTAGAGCACGGTGAGCGTCAGGAAGACTTCGAACGAACGGAACGTCCGGCTGTCGATGAAGAGACCGGCTGACGTCAGGTCCTCGACGCCGATCTCAGCGATGACGCCGGTCGTCAGGAACAGGAAGATGTACTGGCTCGAAAGCGAAGGCCACATCGCAGCGACCGCTTGAGGGAAACGGATCTTCCAGAATGTTGCGAGCGGCGAGAGACCCAGCGCGCGGGCCGCCTCCGCCTGTTCTTTCGCAACCGCTGCAAACCCGGCCCGCAGAATTTCAGAAAAGTACGCCGAGAAGTTCAACGTCAGCGCCAGCAGCGCATGCGCCCAGAACGGCCAAGCGTAACCGAACAACAGGGGCAGCCCGAACGCGACAAAGAAGAGCTGCACGATCAGCGGCGTGTTCCGGATGATCTCGACGTAGGAGGCGGCAAGCGATGACAGCACCGGCACCTGCGCGTGGCGCACTGACGCGAGCAATGTGGCGAGCAGGATGCCCGCGATCCCACCGGCCGTGGCGAGCCCCGCACTCGTCGCGGCACCGCGAAGGAGCAACGAGATGAACTCCGCATTGCGGTAGATCTCGAAAAAGCGAAGCTCGAATCCCCCATCCATTAGCGCATGCGGTGCAGAGCACATGCCAAGGTGGTCTCATCAGCAAACATCGTTGGTGCGCGGATGAGAGCAGTCGCTGACGTCGTGAAAATGCCTAGTGCGCGGGCATCGACTGCTGTGAAATCAAGCGGAATGCCTAAGCGTCATCTTTCGTGACTTGCTCGCGCACGCGACGCACGCCGAACCAGACGAGGCCTGCGATGACAGGGATCGCGATGCCCATGGCAACGTTCGGGTTGATGGGCAGCCCACCGGCCTCCAGCGCCTTCGCCGCATAACCGACCAGGCCAACGACGTAATAGGTCACGGCGGCAACCGAGAGACCTTCGACAGTCTCCTGCAGGCGAAGTTGCATCTTTGCGCGCCGCGCCATGCGCGCGAGCACTTCCTGGTTCTGGCCTTCGCGGGCGACGTCAACGCGGGTCGAAAGCAGTTGCGTTGCCCGCGCCACGCGCCGCGAGAGCTTCTCCTGCCGGTCGGCAATCGCAACGCACGTATTGATCGCCGGGAGCAGCCGCCGCTCGGTGAACTCGCCGAACGTCTGAAGCCCTTCGAGGCGGGCCTCCCGAAGGTCCTTGATGCGGCGGTGGACAAGATCGTAGTAAGCGCGCGCGGCTGAGAAGCGGTAGTCCGTCTCCGCCTGACCACTTTCGATCGCCGCCTGCAACCGCGTGAGACGATCGAGAAGCACCGGCTCTTCCTGCGCGGTTTCAGCCGACATGGCATTTGCAATCAGCGCCAGTTCGCGTTCCTGCAACGTCAGCTTCGGGGCCAGCCCGCGCGCCATGGGAAACGCGAGCAGCGCCATCAGCCGATACGTGTCGATCTCGACGAGCCGTTGGATGACGCGGCCCGCCTGCCTGAGCGCGAGGCCATTGTCGTAGACAATCAGCCGCGAAAAACCGTCCGACCTGATCCTGAAATCCGTATAGGCCTCGGCCTTACCGCCCCCGACCGACGCGCCAATGAGCGTGTTGCCGCCGAAGTGCGTCTGCGACAGCGCCTCGATGTCGACCGGGCCTTTCGGTGCCGGCAGAAGAAGGATGTTGGTTGCGACCATCGTTCGGCCGGGCAAGCCGCTGATCCAGTCCTCCGGCAGTTGCGAGATCGCAGGCGTCTGGAACGTCGTGTCATCTTTGACCGGGACGATCACCTTCAGGCGGCTGAACTCGGTGTGCCGCTCCCACTTCAGACGAAACCCGCCGAAGTCGAGGCTCGCGTGAACGGCGCTTTCGTCCGGCGGTGTGATGGAGAACCGTTCGGCGAGCTCACGCACAGCGCGGGCGTCCTCCCCCCGCCGCCCGCCTTCGAACAACGCGATGTAAGTGATCGCAACCGGCGCTTCCAGCGCCTCCGGCGGGCGGGCGTGGACCTCGTCGTTTAGCTCTTCGCGCTGTTCGTGATTTTCGGGCAGGAGCATCGTTTCGAGGGCCACGCTCAACGTTGAAGTAAGATAGGAACGGACACGCTAAGCGGCATCGGGCGATGGCTGCGCGGAACCAGAGAACTCGGTTACGATGACGTCGGCGACGCGGTTCGCATCTTCCTCGTGCGCCAGATGCCCGAGACCCGCCAGCCGATGAACGGTGGCGTTGGGGACAAGCCGCGCGACGGTGCCGGCATCGGCTGGCGGCACGGTCTTGTCGTTGGCAGATGCAATCAAAGCAAGCTTGCAGGAAAGCTGCGCGAGATCCTTTGACAGCGTCTCGAGATCCCAGTTGGCCATCATGCCGAGTGCGCCGGAGATGTGACCGGCCTTTCCCATCAGCATCGCGTAGGGGTCGATCTGGTCAGGCATCAACTTCGAGCCCGTGCTTTCCATCAAGCGTTCGACACTCGGGCGTTGGCGACCGCGCCACGCAAACACCTGCGGGGTCAGCGGGTTGAGAAACAAGAGGCGCGCGAGCGATGGAAAAACGGCGCGCGCCACACCGGGGAACGGCAGAAACGCGCCGTTGATCGAGGCAATGACTGCTGGAGCGATCCGGCCATCTATGGTCATTCGCGTGAGTAACGCCGCGCCCGCCGAGTGACCGACGGCGAACTCGGGCGCGAATTGCTCCTGCGTGAGGAGTGCGTCGATCAATTCCGACATCCCGTTCAGGCTCAAACGGTCGGCGCCCGGATCGCCGGTGAACCCATGCCCCGGCAGATCGAGGGCAAGGACGTCAAACTCCTCGGCCAAAAGTGGCAGCAGTCCAGCCCACGAATGCGTCGCAGCGCCCGTGCCGTGAAGCATCAACAGCTTCGGCCCAACGCCGCTCCGCTGCACGTGCCACGTGAGACCACCCGCCTCCGTGAAACGGCTTAAGTGTCGGTAAGGCCGAGGCCTATACGGATTTCAGGATCAGGTCGGACGGTTTTTCGCGGCTGATTGTCTACGACAAT
>JBCBXS010000520.1:0-1293 GCA_039816475.1 Pseudomonadota bacterium
AGCACCGGGCGCAACTCAGGCAGAACGCCGTCCCAGCGCGCATCGCGGATATCGATCTCGCACGAAAACCGTTGCGGAGGGTCGTCGGCCTCCGAGGACGCATGATCCTCAGCGACCGGCAACGCCGGCTCGGCCAACTGCGGCGCGTTGGCGTGGTCACTCATGAGGCGTCGCGGTCCTGGTCGCGTTTGCGCGTGGCGGCTGCCTTTTCGTGGACCTCGTAGGCATTGACGATTTTAAGGACCAGTTCACGGCGGACGACATCGCCACCCTTGAACCGGATCGCGGCGACATCCTCGATCCGGTCGAGCAAACCGACGGCCTGCTCGAGGCCCGACTGCTGCCCGGGCGGCAGGTCGATCTGCGATGGGTCGCCAGTGACCACCATCTTCGAGCCCTCACCGAGCCGGGTCAGAAACATCTTCATCTGCATCGATGTCGTGTTCTGCGCCTCGTCGAGGATCACGTAGGCATTCGACAAAGTGCGGCCGCGCATGAATGCGAGCGGCGCCACTTCGATGATCCCGTTTTCGAGATCACGGTCGACCTTCTCGGGCGGCAGGACGTCATAGAGCGCGTCGTAAAGCGGCCGCAGATAGGGATCGACCTTCTCGCGGAGGTCGCCCGGCAGGAAGCCCAGCCGCTCGCCGGCCTCGACTGCGGGCCGCGAAAGAATGATCCGCTCGACGCTGCCGCGTTCGAGACACTGCGCTGCATGCGCGACCGCGAGATAGGTCTTGCCGGTCCCGGCAGGGCCGATCCCGAACACCAGATCGAGCGTTTGCATCGCCTTCATGTATCGGCTCTGCGCGGGTGTCCGCGCGATGATAGCCTTCCGCCGCGTCGCGATCTGGGCCGGCGCGCCGTCGTGATCATCGTCGTCGGCAATCGTCTCGGCGGGCAGCGAATGACGGATGAGCCCGTCGACATCGGCGGGTCCAATGACGTCGCCGTCGCCGATCCGATTATAGAGCGCGTGGAGCACATCACGGGCGATCGCACAGCTCGGCTCCGAGCCGACCAGCACGACGACATTGCCGTTTGCGTGCGCCTCAATCCCGAGCCGGTCCTCGATCAGCGAAAGATGCGCGTCGCCCTCGCCGAACAACGTCGCGAGCCGCTCGTTCTGATCGAAGGGGACCACGATGCGCGCGCGGGAATCCGATTTCGCCGAGCGTCCTCTGCTGGAGGCTGCAGCACCACGAATGCCAGTCAAACGCGACCTCGCTGATGGGCTCGCCGGGCGTGTCGTGCCGCCCGCTCCCAAGTGTTAGCACGCGTCATGTGCCAGTC
>JBCBXS010000521.1:0-1272 GCA_039816475.1 Pseudomonadota bacterium
AACGCCGGCTCACACATCGCGATCGACCCATGCTTGAATGAGTGCCCGCGCAATCGCCTGCTTGCCCGGAACCCATTGCTTGTCTGGATGCTTGCCCTCGAGCATGGACCGCACTTCATCCCGGTCGAACCAGCGGGCTGCCTGAATCTCTTCCGGATCGATTTCAATATCGGTCGTCTCGGCAAACCCATGGCAGCCGATCATCAGCGAATGCGGAAATGGCCACGGCTGCGCTGAGTGAAACCTCACATCGCCAACCCGAATGCGTGACTCTTCGAACGTCTCGCGGCGCACGGCATGGTCGATGTCCTCGCCAGGCTCGAGAAAGCCTGCAAGCGTCGACCACATGTCGTCGGGAAAGCGTTCCTCGTGGCCGAGCAGCAGATGATCTCCGTCGGGATGCACGATCGCCATGATGACAACCGGATCGGTGCGCGGGAAATGCTCGCGCCCGCACGCCCAGCACTTCCGCTTCCAGCCACCGTCGCGCATTTCGGTCGAGCCGCCGCACGAACCACAGCAGCGCGTTTCATCGTGCCAGTGCGCCAGCGCCTTTGCCTGCCCCATCAGCGACAGGTCTTCAGACGGCGCGATCCCCTGCATCGCAAGCGATCTCAGATCAACGATCGGCCGCAGCACTTCAAGCGCGCCGGGCGCGTTGCGGACCCGATGTTCGGTGGCAGCCAGAGCAAAGTGGCCGGCACCGGTTTTGCGGTCCGTCCCGAGAAAGATCGTATCATCGGCCGGTAAGCCAAAGCCGATAAGATCATCACGCGTGAACCAACGGATCGCCGCTTCCGTGCGGTCTTCGTTGCTGAGGATCACGGGCTTGTAGTCGGCGAGGATCAGGAACCGCGCGTCCGCCGACTTTCGAAGGCCATCGATAAAATCGTTATCGCTGCGTCGCTGGCTCTGGCGGTCGAGCGCTGTCGCGGTCGCAATCGTTGGTTTGAACATGAGCGCGGCCTCCCCGGCGCACAAAGCATGCGCGAACGGACGGAGCAATGCGGCGGGCCGCTTGTGCCGGTCCCGGCGAGGCGTCATATATCGCGCGGGAGGCTGGCGCGGACGAGGCCCTCGCCAACCGGGTCAGGTCCGGAAGGAAGCAGCCCTAACGAGTTCGCCACGGGTCGCTGTCCAGTCTCCTTTCTTGTCGATCGCGGGTGACACTCCCTCCGAGCCATGGCACGTCTTTGCGCCATGACGACCTCGAATGACATCCCGCTTGCGGCCAGCCCCATTGACCGTGCCGCCCACCACCGCACTGATGAG
>JBCBXS010000522.1:0-1255 GCA_039816475.1 Pseudomonadota bacterium
ACGAAGCGGTCAAAGCCGCAGGCGAAACCCAGATGCGCGACGCATTCGCGATCAGCGACAAGCAAGAGCGGACCAGCGCCGTTTCTGCTGCTCGCACTGCCATTGTCGAGGCGCTGACCGATAACCGAAACCGGACCGGCGGCGCCGTCCGAGCGGTATTCACAAAGCACGGTGGCAACCTCGGCGCGACGGGCGCCGTCAGTCACATGTTCAGCAGGGTCGGTGAGATCATTCTGCCGGCCTCCGTCGGATCGGCGGAAGACGTTCTCGAAGCTGCCATCGAAGCCGGCGCAGAAGACGTGCAGTCCTCCGACGAACAGCACGTCGTCACCTGCGCGTTCGAGGACCTCGGCAGCGTGTCGTCCGATCTCGAAGGCGCACTCGGCGAGCCGGAAAGCGTCAAGGCGATCTGGCAACCTTCGCTGACGACGCCGGTGGACGAAGACGGCGCGCAATCGGTCATGAAACTGATTGCCGCGCTCGAAGACGACGATGACGTCCAGAACGTCTACACAAACTTCGACGTCGACGACGAAACGCTGGCTAAGTTGACGGCTGCCTGAAGATCTTCGCCTAGTCCTTGAGGACGATGGTGCGTTCGCGGCTCGACGGCACGAAAATGCCGATGCAGAGCTCGCCACCGCCAGGCAGCGGAGACGTCACGACCCACGGCGTTGACTTTCGCGTCACGAACCGCTCGCGGTCGCCGGCAAAGACGTGCTTCACGAGTGTCCGCCGTCCGTTGCGATCGAGCCGGTAGAGCTTGAATTGCGTCTCGTCGTTCTCGCCAACGACCTTGAAGCGCAGCACAGCGCGCGGGCGGTTTGGAACAGCACGCATGGCGCGTTCGGCCGAGCACCTGGCATCGCCAACGCCGGAGTGCGCGAGCGTGTCTTGGGGGACAGCGGCCGATCCGAAAGCGGCCAGCCCCACCACGATGCACGCGGCAGCCATTTGGCGGAGATCGATGCGGCGCATAGCGCCTTTGACGGTTGGCTGTGCGGTCTTGGAACGTTCGGTTTTCATGATGATCCCGCTTGATAGGTGTTCGCTTCAGCGCGCAACCGGACTATGCCAAGCGTCGCGGCAAACGCCGCACCAATCCTGCGAACCCGGCGGAGTTCATCCGCAACGGCGCAAGCCTCTGCCGCCAAGAACAGGCCAAACCATTGGCGACCAACGCAACTATCGACCCACACGACCAGCGCGCTGAACCCACGTCGCCGACGCTTTGCCTGATCATCATCGCGCTTTT
>JBCBXS010000523.1:0-1249 GCA_039816475.1 Pseudomonadota bacterium
CACGATCCGTTCAAGGCGCTCGCCGTGCCGCGTCCGATCGGCTGGGTCTCAAGTCTCAGCCGTGACGGCCATGTGAACCTCGCGCCGTACAGTTTCTTCAACGCGATCAGCGACAAGCCGCACTACGTCGTGTTCGGCTCGGCCGGGACGAAGGATAGTGTCTCGAACATTCTTGAGACGGGGGAATTCGTGTGCTCGATGGCAACCGAGACGCTGGCAAACGCACAGAACGCGACGTCAGCCGCCGTCGCTCGCGATGTCGATGAGTTCGAACTCGCCGGACTGACGAAAGCGCCAAGCGAGAAGGTCAAGCCGCCACGCGTTGCCGAAGCGCCGGCGGCATTCGAATGTAAGCTTTGGAAGAGCGTTGATCTGCCTCCCGTCGAGCCGGGCGGCTCCTTCGGCTACACGCTCGTGTTCGGGTACATCGTCGGCATCCACATCGACGACGCTTACATCAAGGATGGCATGGTCGATACGGCTGCGATGAAGCCGCTCGCCCGTCTCGGTTACATGGATTATTCCGTGGTCGATGGCGCCAGCAAGCGGACGCTGCAGCGGCCTGGTTAGGAGGCCGGTTTCGCGCGGGCAAGCGTCTGCCGCGCGCGAGCAAGATGCGGGCGATCGAGCATCTGCCCGTCGAGTGACGCCACCCCGCTGTCAGCGGTCTCAAACGCCGCGATAATCCGACGGGCCTTCTCCAGGTCGTCTTCGCTCGGGCTAAACGCGCGGTTGATGACGTCGACCTGCGCGGGGTGGATCGCCATCTTCGCGGTGAAGCCATCTCGGGCGGCCGCGGTGCACTCGGCGGCGAGGGCATCGTGATCCCGGAAATCCGTGAAGACAGAATCGACCGCTGCAAGGCCGGCAGCGGCCGCCGTCATCAGGCAGAGATCGCGCGCGAGCTGAAACGGAGAGGTGAGGTTGCCATGGCCGTCGCGCGAGGTTGTTGCGCCAAGCTCGGCGGAGAGGTCCTCCGCCCCCCACGTCAGGCCGATCAGGTTCGCGCTGCAATCGATGTAAGTTGCAAGCGACAACACCGAGATCGGCACTTCGGTCGCGATCGCGAGGAGCGGGCATGCCGAACCCGTCCCAAGCGCTCCCGTGATCGCCTCATCAGCTGCACGGACATCATCACCGTTTCGCGTTTTCGGCAGCACGATCCCGGCCGGTCGCACGCCATCGAACGCTTTGAGGTCGCGCGCAAAATCCGGCGTCGTCAGCGGGTTCACGCGGACCCAGAGCTGAG
>JBCBXS010000524.1:0-1215 GCA_039816475.1 Pseudomonadota bacterium
CAGTTTGAGGCATCGGGCTGGAGGTAGGAGAGCTTCGCCCGGTCGAGCGCAAACTCGAACTCGTGGATCGTGTGGAGGTTTTCGCCCATCGCCAGCGGCATGCCCGTGGCCTCGGCGATGCGGGCATAGCCGTCGTAATCATCCGGGATGATCGGCTCCTCGAACCACGTCAGATCGAATGGCGCGAAGGCATCGGCTGCTGCGATTGCCTGCGCGACGCTCAGGCCGTAGTTCGCATCGACCATGAACGCGGCTTCAGGGCCGAGTGTCTCGCGGACGGCTTTGATGCGGGCGACATCGTCGGCGAGGTCCGGCTGGCCGACTTTGATCTTCACGGCGTTGAAGCCGCGCTCGAGATAGCCTTCGACGTTGGCGATCAGCTTCGGAAGCGGGAAGTTGAGATCGATCCCGCCGCAGTAGGCGGCAGCCGTCGTGCCGGCCCCGCCTGCCATCTCGCGCAACGGTTGCCCCGTGGCCTGCCCGCGCAGGTCCCACAGCGCGATATCAGCTGCTGAAATCGCAAACGACGCGACCCCGCCGCGGCCGACATAATGGACGTGCCACTGCATCGCATCATAGAGCGCGTCGATGTCGCTCGCGTCGTGGCCCACCAGCATTGGCGCGAGGTCGTGGGTGAGCATCGCGCGGATCGCGTGCCCGCCCTTGCCGCCGGTGTAGGTATAGCCGGTGCCCTCGCCGCCATCGGTGGTCGTCACCGTCGCGGTGACCAGCTCGAAGTGCGTGTGGTCGCCGTGCATGGCGTCGACCAGGACCTCGCGCAGAGGCACGTGAAACAACCGCACCGCAACATCAGTGATCGTTCCTGGCATCCCGCACGTTCTCCTTCGACAATGAAACCGTAAGCCGTCGCGCCCAATGTGCAGGATCGCCGTCGCGAGGACAAAGGCGTCCTTGCGTTGGGCGATCCGTAGTCGGGTTTCGGCCAGCCGATGTCGGTGTCGCGCGATCGTTTCGACACCGGTCCCGTCACACCGGCGATCAGCGAACCGGGGTCCGGTCGCGGCGCATATTATGATTGGCCTGGAGCCGCCGATGTTTGAGATCACGCAGCACACGCGGCTCCGCCGATCGCCGTTCTATGACGCAACGGTTGCCGACGGCGTCAGCAGTTTCATGACCTACAATCAGATGCTGCTGCCGACCGGTTATGGCGACCCGGAGGCTGAATACTGGCGCCTCATCGAGGGCGTTGCG
>JBCBXS010000525.1:0-1043 GCA_039816475.1 Pseudomonadota bacterium
CACCAAGATGAGGCTCAGGCGAACGCCGAACCCGTTCCGATTTACGCAGCGCTCGATCTCGGCACGAACAACTGCCGTCTTCTGATCGCGAAGCCCTCGCGCCGCGGCTTCGTGGTGGTCGACAGTTTCTCCCGCATCATCCGGCTCGGCGAAGGCTTGTCGCAAACCGGTGCTCTGTCGCCAGCGGCCATGTCGCGGACGATCGATGCGCTTCGTGTTTGCGCAAACAAGATGAGGCGAATGGAGGTTGCGCGCGCCCGGCTTGTCGCAACTCAGGCCTGTCGCCTCGCGACCAACGGCGCCGAGTTTCTCGAGCGGGTGAAGCGGGAAGTCGGACTGGAGCTTGAGATCCTGAGCCGGGAGGCGGAAGCCCGGCTTGCCGTTGCCGGATGTGGATCCCTGATCGATCCGGACGCCGACCATACGCTTGTCTTCGATATCGGGGGCGGGTCGTCGGAGCTCGCGTGGATCGATGTGCGCGGTGCGATCGATAAGACCGTTCCGCCGCTTGCCGGATCTGGGCCGCTGAAGTCGGCACGGCTGCATGCATGGACGTCGCTGCCGTTCGGCGTCGTGACGCTCGCAGAGCAGTTCAACGGCCGCGACGTCTCGGAAGCGAGCTTCGAGGCCATGGTGGCTTCGGTCGCTGAACAACTGAAACCGTTCGAGGCGTCAGCGCAGATGACGCGCCGTCTCGACGGCCGCCGCATTCACTTCCTTGGGACATCCGGGACGGTCACGACAGTGGCCGGTCTCCATCTACGCCTGCCCCGGTATGACCGACGGCAGGTCGACGGGTCATGGCTGGACGTTGGCGATGTCCGTGCGGTGACTTCGGGGCTGATCGCCCAAACCTACGAACAACGATGTGCCGAGCCTTGCATCGGTCGCGATCGCGCTGATCTGGTCCTCGCCGGATGTGCGATCCTCGAAGCGATGCTGCGGCTCTGGCCGACGGAACGGCTACGCGTCGCGGATCGTGGTCTTCGTGAAGGCATTCTTTCAATCCTGATGGCGGAAGACGGCTTTCCGAAGGGGAGTCG
>JBCBXS010000526.1:0-1043 GCA_039816475.1 Pseudomonadota bacterium
ATCAGCTTTGGCGCGATCAGGCTGTGGATGTGTCCTTCGGCTGCGTCGAGGCCGTAAAACGTCTCGCCAAGGCCGGTGATCCCGTCATCGGTATGGATCTCGAGCCAGAGAATGTTCGGAAACTCATCGGTCCGGATGGTCTCGACGCGCGTGATCTTCATCTCAAAGCGCTCCTGCCGCGCGTGGTGCTGCGCGCAGCACTTGGTCAAGGTTCAGTAAATCGAAAGAGCTTATGTGGCAGTTTTTCGTTTAGATGAACGCGGGGCGGGCATTGCCAAGCTCCGATGTTAGCAATCAGGCGGATGCTGACATGGCCATGACATCGCGTAAGTACGCGCCCGGTGAGGCGATCTTCACCCAGGGCGAGCACGGGCACGAAGCCTATATCATTCGCAAGGGGAGCGTTGCGATCCTCCATCGTGATGCGTCCGGCAACGAGGCAGCCATCGCGTTCCGGGGGCCCGGCGAGATGGTTGGCGAAATGGCGCTTGCAACGCGCGAGCGGCGGATGGCGACGGTTCGCGCAGAGAGCGCCTGCACGGTGGCCGTGCTGACGCGAGATGAAATTGAGGATCGCATGACGGACGCCGACCCGATCCTGCAAGTCGTGCTGCAAACCGCATTCGCCCGCCTTCGCGAACTCGTGCCGCGCTAAATAGTCGGGCAGTCTGCAACGCCATGGCCCGCAGCTCACCCCTTCGCTCCGAGACGTTTCACTGGACCTTCAGCGGTTCACGAGATGCCATTTGGACAGCGCTTGCCGACACTGAGCGGTTCAACGAAGCCGCCGGGCTGCCACGCTACGACATCGAAGAGCGCACCGACGCGGACGGTCGTGTCCGCTTCTTCGCCGAGGCAAAGGTCCGCGGCGTCAAACTCGCCTGGGAAGAGCTCCCGACCAACTGGGTCCGCAACGCGTGGTTCAGTCACACGCGGGTGTTCTCGCAGGGCCCGCTCGCGACCATGACGGCGGAGCTTCAGTTGCAGGACCGCGAGGGCGGGTCGGAAGGCTTCTACACGCTCTCGGCACGCCCTCGGACGAT
>JBCBXS010000527.1:0-1014 GCA_039816475.1 Pseudomonadota bacterium
TTTGCCATCATAATCCCTATTGGGGCGCACGTTACTTTGCCGCTGACTGGCAGAACTGGGGCGTTGATAGAGCCTTTATTCAAGCCTATAACGATGCCAACTTTTACGATGAGCTGGACTACATTGAGCGTCTGCTTCGCAGGTTCTAGATGACGCCCGCTGGTCGCGCGCTCTAGCGTGCGGCCGAGCCGGGTGGTGACGGCGGGACGGCTGTCTTCACAAGCGCGCCTGCAATCACGTGATGGGATGACAGCTGCGTCCGCGCGCGTCCGCCCGCCGGCTCAATGCCGCGCCACAACTTCTGCAACTGCGTCCAGACATCTGTAAAAAGTACGAAGCCTTTCGGGTCGCGCGACAGCGGCACGTCGTAGGGCGCGTAGGAAAACTTCCACTCGAAGAAAACCGACGCGCGGCCGACCTGAATTTCAACACCGGCCAACGCCTGCGCGACCCATCCGGCAAATTGGTACTTATACGTGCGCGTGTTCGTGTCGCGAAAACCGATCTCGGTATGCGGAAGGGAAACGCCGGCGCCGCCACCGAAGTATGGCCGGAACCGCGACCACGCCATGCCGAGCCGCCAGAGCCCATTGAGCGTCAGCATGTTGTGGCCGTGGCTGAACTCAAGCTTCGAAAACCACTCGCTCACCTTCGCCGTCACGTCGACGTCTTCGCCGTTGTACCGGCCGCGGATACGCGCGTCGGACCCGTAATCTGCGATCGCCTTGTCGTGCGTGAAGTCGAGCATGCCGCCGGCAGCGCCGCCGCTCCAACGCTGGATCCGAACGCCGTAGTAGATCGGCGCTTTGAAGGGGCGGCCGATCCACGGGAAGCCTTCGACCGTGAGGTCGGTGACGTCGCCGTTCTCAAAGCGGACCGCGCTTGGGTAGGCGTAGCTGAGGCCTGAGTAACCGCCGAGCGTCCAATGCGGCGCCATCGCCAAAGCGGCCCTCGCAGCCGAGTTGCAGCCCGACGACGAACCCCGAGCCGCTGCCGCCAGCACTCCGTCAGGCC
>JBCBXS010000528.1:0-975 GCA_039816475.1 Pseudomonadota bacterium
CGACGGAAGCGCTGATTCCGCACAGAAGCTTGGCCTCAACATCGACCTGACGGAGCGCGGCCTCGGTATGCGTTCGAAGCGGTATGCGATGATGGTCGAAGATGGCGTCGTCAAAGTGCTCGCCGTCGAGGATGCGCCGCCGAACCACGATGTGTCGTCGGCCGAAGCGCTCTGCTCGCGCATCGACAACGTCCTCTGAGCCTGTACGCCGCGATCGATGAGCGGCCTTCGTGAGCTGACGTCAGTGCAGACATCAGGACCGGAATGACGTTTCAGCGGTTTCTGCTCGGACTGGCTTTGATCGCGGTCCTCGGCGTCGCCGTGTGGGCTGCGACCTACGCGGTCTACGGCGCGCAATGGTCGTCGTTTTACGGCTGGGCGGTCGCGGTGCTGGCGTGTGTGCCGGGTCTCGCCTGGGTGTTGGGCCGGCGGCTGCGCACCAACGGACACTCGCGGTTCTGGAGCCTGCTCGTTGTCGTCCCGATGGCCCTCGCGGCGATTGGCCAGATCGGCTACTGGCTCGCGTTCTTCTCGGATGCGAACAGCGCAGTGCTTCTCTCAATGGTCCGCGGGGGCATCAACGCGAACGGGGCCGTGCTCTACGCGACGCTCGGGTTCGTCTTTGGCGTGCTCGGCCTGCTCGTCTTCATCAAGACAGTGACGCGGAAGAAGACTGAAGCCGAGTTTCAGGCAGGTCTTTAGGTTTGTCCGCCCGTCCGCCGGCGCCCTCCACCGCCCGAAACCGCTGCTAACGCGGAACGCCCTCTCGCGCGAGTTCGTCGGCCCGTTCGTTTTCCGGATGTCCGGCATGGCCCTTCACCCAACGCCAGTCGATGTCATGGGGCTCGGTCGCCGCATCAAGCGCGCGCCAGAGGTCCTCGTTCTTCACCGGCTTCTTGGCGGCCGTCTTCCAGCCGTTCCGTTTCCAGCCGGCAAGCCATTTCGTGATGCCGTCCTTGACGTACGTGCTGTCCG
>JBCBXS010000529.1:0-933 GCA_039816475.1 Pseudomonadota bacterium
GGGCCGATAATATCGCCGCCCGCCGCCACGCTTCATCGGCTTCAACTGCGGAAACTTCTGTTCCCAGAAGCGAAGCACGTGCTTCTTGATATCGAGGACGTCGGCGACTTCGCTGATCGTCTTGAAAGCTCCGGAACCTCGGGGCTCATTCCCGCGCCGCGGACCGTCTGCCATCAGGAGACGACTTTCCGCGAGATCATGCCGCTATTGATGCGGTCTTTCATGATCGTCGACGGGCGGAAGACGAGCACCTTGCGTGGGGTGATCGGCACCTCTTCGCCGGTCTTCGGATTGCGCCCGACGCGTTCCGCCTTCTCGCGGATGCTGAACGACCCAAACGACGACAATTTCACGTTCTCGCCGTCGGCCAGTGCCTGGCTGATCTCGCCGAGGATCGTCTCGACGAGGTCCTGACTTTCGTTCCGCGGGAGTCCGACGCGCGCTACAACCGCGTCCGCCAGATCTGCCCTGGTAAGAGTTTTGCCGCCCATTTGTCCGCCTCCGCTGGTCGTAAACGCTATCGCGCAACAGCCTGCGGGGTCAATTGCGATGGCAGCAACTGGCTGATCTGAATTGCTTTTCTGGATGCTCCGCGATCTGCCGGGCACGCTGACGTAACACGGGTGAGCCCGCGATGGGGCTCGTATCACCAGCGCGCGAGTACGGCGCCCCAGGTAAAGCCGCCGCCCATCGCCTCAAGCATCAGCAGTTTGTCCTCTGACAGCCTGCCGTCCTCGAATGCCTGATTGAGCGCGAGCGGAATGGAGGCCGCCGACGTGTTCCCGTGCTTGTCGAGGGTTTTGACGATCTTCTCCGGCGCCACGTTCAGCTTCTTCGCGATGCCGTCGAGAATGCGGACGTTCGCCTGGTGCGGGACGAAGAGATCGACCTCGCCGGCGTTGTAGCCAGCCGTCAGCAGCGTCTCTTCGATCA
>JBCBXS010000052.1:0-11600 GCA_039816475.1 Pseudomonadota bacterium
CGGCTTTCCTCATAATGTGGTGGCTGCCGCGAACGCGTTCGATTTGCCAGCCAGCGGTTTCGAGTAACTTGATCAATTCCTTTCCGGAAATAGAGCTAATTCTTTTCGCACTCACTCGGCGGCCTCGACGGCCACTTTTCGGATACTGACTGAGGCAGGCACTGGCACGGGCTCGCCGAAGTCGCGCTTTACCTCTATGACAAGCTCGATTGCCTCACGCGCGTTATCAAGAGCATCTTCGACGCTGTCACCAAATGTGCAGACCTCAGGCAATGCAGGCACGGAAACCGAGAACGTGTCGCCTTCATCAGGTGTGAGAATGACGTCATACTCCCATACCTTCGCGTCGTTCTGTGCCATGTATATCTCCTCTCCCGCAGAAGGCCGCTTGCTCGCTACCCCTTCACAGCCTTCACGATTTTCTGCGCGGCATCGTCGAGGTCGTCGGCGGCGATGACGTTGAGGCCGCTCTCGTTGATGATCGTCTTGCCCTTGTCGACGTTCGTGCCTTCAAGGCGCACGACGAGCGGCACCTCAAGCCCGACGTCTTTCACTGCCTGCACGACCCCCTCGGCGATGACATCGCACCGCATGATCCCGCCAAAGATGTTGACCAGGATGCCCTTCACGTTCGGGTCGGCGGTGATGATCTTGAAAGCCGCAGTCACCTTCTCGGTGGTCGCGCCGCCGCCAACGTCGAGGAAGTTCGCGGGCTCGGCGCCGTAGAGCTTAATTATGTCCATCGTTGCCATGGCGAGGCCGGCGCCATTCACCATGCAGCCGATGTTGCCGTCGAGCGCGACGTAGGCAAGGTCGTACTTCGACGCCTCGATTTCCTTGTCGTCTTCCTCCGTCAGATCGCGAAGTTCGGCGACGTCAGGATGGCGGAACAGCGCGTTCCCATCGAACGAGACCTTCGCATCGAGCACGCGCAGGCGACCGTCCTTGGTCACGATCAGCGGGTTCACCTCGAGCAGGCTCATGTCCTTGCTCGTGAACGCCGTATAGAGGATCGGGAATAGGCTCATGCCGTCGGTGCGCGCATTGCCGTCGAGCTTCAGCGCGTCGCAAAGCTTGGCTGAATCTGCGTCGGTGACGCCCTTCGAGGGCTCGATCGGAAGCGTCAGGATCTTCTCGGGCGTGTCGTGGGCGACCGCTTCGATGTCCATCCCGCCCTCGGTCGAAACCACGAACGCCGGCTGGCCGACGGTCCGATCGATCAGGATCGAGAGATAGAGTTCGCGGTCAATGTCGGCACCGTCTTCGATATAAAGACGATTGACCTGCTTGCCCGCCTCGCCCGTCTGCGCGGTGACGAGCGTCTTGCCGAACATCTCCTTGGCGTTCGCGATCGCGTCTTCAGCTGACATCGAGACCCGGACGCCGCCTTTCGCGTCAGCCCCCAACTCCTTGAATCGGCCCTTGCCGCGCCCGCCCGCATGGATCTGGCTTTTGACGACATAGACCGGTCCCGGCAGTTGTCCGACGGCCGCCTCGATCTCGTCGGCCTTCGTGACCGGAACGCCATCGGCGACCGGCGCGCCGAAGCCCTTCAGCAGCGCCTTCGCCTGGTACTCGTGAATGTTCATTTCGTGCCGGTTCCCAAGCTGGCGCGACCCGCGCGGCTGATATCGCGCTTCGGATACCGCGCGTTCCGTCAGCTCACAACAGTTCGATGGTTGGTCAGCCGCGGGTTTTCGCGACGCATTCGATCTCGACGCGTGCGCCGAGTGGGAGGGCTGCCACCGCGATGCAGGACCGTGCGGGGGCCGGGTCGCTCATGTAGCTCGTGTAGACCTCGTTGACTTCGGCGAAGTCACCCATGTCGGTCAGGAACACCACGCATTTGACGACGTCGGAGAAGTCGAGCCCGGCAGCAGCCAGCACCGTCTTCAGGTTCTCACAGCACTGCCGTGCCTGATCGCCGATGCTGCCCTCGACCAGCGCGCCGGTCTCCGGGTTCAGCGGGATCTGGCCCGAGCAATGCACGAACCCGCCGGCCTCGATGGCGACGGAGTACGGACCAACCGCCTTCAGCGGCGGCGCCTCAATAGCTCTGCGTGTCATGGTCGGGGTCTCCGGACTTATGTGAGCGGATGCGGTAACGCGCCTGCGCGGGCAACTCTGCCTACTCGCTTGAGCGACGAATTTATTGCCGTCGCCCAAGCCCTACCACGACCGCGGGCATCTGCCAGTTCGTCGGCCAGACGATCGGGATCATCGGCGAGGTAAGCGTCGAGGAGTTCAACTGCCTGAGCAAGGTCCTTCGCAGCCTTTGCCCGTTGGCCGGTTGGCCTGCGCGCCGCGACCAACAGCTTATGAATACCGAAGCGCAGCGGGTCGGGCACGCGGATCGGCACGCCGCGTCCATGCAGCGCGACCGTCATCAGGGTCTCGGCCGTGAGATAGTTCTGAAAACTCAAAGCTTCAGCGGAAGCGCCAAGAGCTTTGACGGCGACGAGCGTGCGGCGACCACGGCCGAACTGCGTGACGAGATCAACCGAAAAGCCCAACGCAGTCTTGTAAGCCGTTGGAAGGTCAGCACCCGGATGCCACACAGGGGCAAACGTCGGATCGGCGCGTTGCAGGACATCAGCGAGATCGAGCTCCAGACCGCCCATCGCAAGTTCGGCAACTGAAAAGTCGACATCGCGCGTTCTGAGGTTCTCCGACTGTAATCGAACGCCGAGGACAAGCGCGTAGACGCGAAAGGCCTGCGTTCCGACCAAAGCCATGCCGCGGTCAAACAAGCCGGCGTTTGCAATCACCTCCAGGACCCGCCCCGTTGTGATATCCGGCGCGGGCAGACCGGCGCGCTTTAGCATCGAGACCGAGCGCCGCATGCCTTTCGCGCGCAGCTCTGCGGCGCGAACGGCATGCGCCTCTATCTCTACCGCTTCTTCGCCGGCTTTGCCGAGCGCGCGTTGCCGTCTGACAATTCCGTCGCGCTCTACGGCATAGACGTACCTTTGCCCGCGAACCTGTTTGGTCGAAATGGAGCCCGGCACGACGGTCTCGCCAAGTCGCGACTGGGCAAGGTCAGCTGCGAGCGTCTGCATATCGAGGCCGAGGCGGTCCATACCAAATTATACACACTTTTCGAGAAGTGTGTATAATTGCACGACGCGTCGGCAGTCCTCGTTACATCTCGAGGATCTGCTCGAAGCCGCCGTAGATCATGCGCTTGCCGTCAAAGGGCATCGGGTTGACGTCGGGCTGCATCTCAGGCGCCTCCATGACGGCCGCCATGCCTTTGTCGCGGGCCTCTTTGTCCGGCCAGACGATCCAGGAGAAGACGACCGTCTCATCCGGCGCGCATTTCACCGCCATCGGGAACGACGTCACCTCACCAGCCGGAACATCGTCGCCCCACGTCTCGACCATCTTAAGGGCGCCCTCGCGCAGGAAGACCTCGCCCGCCTTCCGCGCATGTTCGATGTACTCAGCCTTCTTCGCCGTTGGGACCGCAGCAACAAAACCATCAACGTAGGCCATTGCAGTTCTCCTTCGTTGCCAACCAACAGAAGTCAGGGCGTTGCGATCTCCGGCACGCGGTCGCCGCATCAGCGTTCCGGACCGCTGGATCCGAACATCTTCAATGCCGTGATGATCGCGGCGGCAACGAGGCTGAGTGCGATCAACCCGTAACCGATGCCGAGCAGAAAGAACGGCTCGCGAACAATGCCGTCGGCACCGACATCGCCGCCGATGAGCTGGAACGCCGTGATGCAGCCCGCGCCAATCAGAAAAAGGACGACGGGGACGACGAACGTGCGCATGCGATCCCGCCGCCTAGGCGAGGCTTGCGTCAATACCCTGGCACGCCTCGACGAGGCCGCGGACGGACGCAACCGACTTGTCGAACATCGCCTTCTCGTCGGCGTTCAGCTCGATCTCAACAATCCGTTCGGCCCCGCCGGCGCCGATAACAATCGGGACGCCAACGTACAGGCCATCGATGCCGAACTGACCGCTGAGTTGCGCGGCGGCAGGCAGCACACGTTTCTGGTCGAGCAGATAGCTTTCCGCCATGGCGATCGCAGACGATGCGGGTGCGTAGTAGGCCGATCCATTGCCGAGCAGGCCGACGATCTCACCGCCGCCCTTGCGCGTGCGCTCGACGATTGAGTCGAGCCGGTCCTGGCTCATCCAGCCCATTTTGATGAGATCGGGGAGCGGGATACCGCCAACGGTCGAGTAGCGCACCAGCGGGCACATATCGTCGCCGTGGCCGCCGAGCACAAACGCCGACACATCGCGGACGGAGACATTCATCTCGGTCGCAAGGAAATGCCGGAAGCGCGCTGTGTCGAGTACGCCTGCCATTCCGATGACGCGCTCCGCCGGCAGGCCGGAGAACTTCTGCAACGCCCAGACCATCGCATCGAGCGGGTTCGTAATGACGATCACGAGCGCGTTCGGCGCATGCTCTTTGATGCCCTCACCGACCGACTTCATCACCTTCAGGTTGATGCCGAGCAGATCATCACGGCTCATGCCGGGCTTCCGCGGCACACCGGCAGTGACGATGCAGACGTCGGCGCCGGCGATATCCTCGTAGGACTGCGTGCCCTTGAGCGAGACGTCGAACCCTTCGACCGAACCCGACTGCGCGATGTCGAGCGCCTTACCCTGCGGCGTGCCTTCAGCGATGTCGAACAGCACGACATCCCCGAGCTCCTTCAGACCGATCAGGTGAGCGAGTGTGCCGCCGATCATGCCAGCGCCGATCAGCGCAATCTTGGTGCGGGCCATGCGAAGTCTCCTGGACGATGTGGATTGTTGCCGGACGCGCCGTTCCACAAGGCGGCGCGGTTGACCGTTGTGGCGCGGGTTAGCCGGAAACGACAGGGCCAGCAACGCGACTTCCGTCGCTCGGCATCCGGCGCTCGGCCGACGGCGACGTTCGCTAGGCCTTGCCGAGTTGCTCTTCGATCGCGCGGGCTGCGGCGAACCCGCTCGCCCAGGCCCACTGGAAGTTGTAGCCGCCGAGCCAACCGGTCACGTCGACCGCCTCACCGATCACGTAAAGCCCTGGCACGGACGCCGCCATCATCGTGCGGGATGAGAGATCGCGGGTGTTGACACCGCCGGCGGTGACCTCAGCCTTTGCGAACCCTTCCGTGCCATCGGGCCGGATCTGCCAATCGCGCAACCGCGCTTCGGCAACGTCCAGATCGCGGTCTCGGAACGTGCCGAGCGGTGCCGTCATTTCGAGGTTCTGCGACAGCGCCTTCGCAAGCCGCTCGGGCATCAGCGTCGCCAGCCAGGTCGCGAGACGCGCTTTCGGCTGCGATGCCTTCGCCGACCGCAACTGACCGGCCGCATGCCCACTCAGAAAGTTTAGGCTGATCGCCTCGCCAGGCTGCCAGTACGACGACACCTGCAGGATTGCTGGCCCCGACAGACCGCGGTGCGTCACAAGACACGCCTCTTCGAAGACTGCTGCGCCGCAACGGGCCGTCACATGCGCGGCCACACCTGCGAGCGTATCGAACAATCGTCGTTCGTGCGGGACGGTCAGCGGGACCAGCGCCGGTCGCGGCGTAACCAACCGCAACCCGAACTGGCGCGCGATATCGTAGGCGAAACCCGTCGCGCCCATCTTCGGGATCGACGGCCCGCCGGTTGCGACAACGAGGGCTGGCGCGACCGCGGTCTCACCGTCGAATTGCACGCGATACCGATCATCACGCCGCGCGATCTCGCGGACCGTTGTGCCGAGGCTGACGTCGACCCGATCGCGCGGGATCTCGGTCATCAGCATATCGACGATCTGCCGCGCAGAGCCATCGCAGAACAACTGGCCGAGCGTTTTCTCGTGCCAGGCGATCTCATAGCGGTCGACAAGCGCGATGAAGTCGTCCGGCCGATAGCGGGACAGGGCCGATCGCGCGAAGTGGGGATTGTCCGAGAGATACGTCTCTGCGCGCGCTTCGACGTTTGTAAAGTTACAGCGGCCACCGCCCGAGATCAGGATCTTCTTGCCGGGCTTATCGGCATGGTCGACCAGCAAAATGCGCGCACCGAACTGGCCGGCGACGGCCGCGCACATCAGCCCCGCGCCGCCGGCGCCGAGGACGATTGCGTCGTAGTGCTTCTCTTTCATCATACTGCGCGGCACTTTAGGGGCGAGGTTCGAGCCGCACGACATAGGAGTTGAGGGACGTGACAGACAAGGCCGCCATCGTCACCGGAGCCGCGCGCGGGATCGGGCTTGCGACCGCGAAGGTGCTTCGCGAAGCCGGCTGGCGCGTCGCGCTCGTCGATCGTGATGCCGATACGCTCAAGGACGCCGTGGGCGGTCTCGATGGCGCCCTGGCCGTCGTTGCCGACGTCTCGAACCCACAGGATGCGGGACGGATCGTCACCGAAACCCATCGTGCGTTCGGCAGGATCGATGCGCTCATCAACAACGCCGGTGTTGCTGATTTCGGCCCCATTGCCGAAACCGACTTCGAGATGTGGCGCACCGTCATGGCAACAAACCTCGACGGCGTCTTCCTCTGCTCGCAGGCCGCGATCGACGCGCTGAAAGAGACCCGCGGCGCGATCGTCAACATCGCCAGCATTTCGGGCCTCAGAGCCTCGACGCTGCGCGTTGCCTACGGCACCTCCAAGGCTGGCGTGATGCAACTGACGCTGCAGCAGGCCGTCGAACTCGGCGAACACGGCATCCGCGCGAATTGCGTCTGCCCGGGCCCGGTGCGCACGAAGCTTGCGATGGCCGTCCATACGCAGGAGATCATCGACGCCTATCACGACGCGATCCCGATGAACCGCTACGGCCACGAGCGCGAGATCGCCGAGATGATTGCGTTCCTCTGCTCGGATAAAGCGAGCTACGTGACCGGGCAGATCATTGCCGTTGACGGCGGCTTCGAGGCGACCGGCGTCGGGCTGCCGGCGCTCCGTCAAGAGGGTGGTTAAGCAGCCTTCGCGCGCGCCGCGTTCAACTTCTTCTTGGCGGCGGCGACGACTTTCAGCTCGGCAAGAATAAGCGCGGCTTTGGCGTCCCACGTATGTGGCGCAAGGCGATCACTGAGATCGTGGCCGGGCTGTGTCAGGGCCCGGCGAAGCGCCGCGGCAAAGCCATCCACCTCCTTCTCCACGGCGACGACATCGCGCCAGCCATCAAGCGCAGGCAGGTCGGCAGCGACGATCGGGCGACCGCTTGCGAGATATTCCTTAAGCTTGATCGGGTTGCAGGCCGCGACCCAGTCGTTGGTGTTCGCCGGCAAGATCAGCGCATCCATCGCGGCCATGTACCGGGCTGCCTGGTCGTACGGCACGCGGCCAAGTTGATGGACGTTCGGCAGCTCGCACCAGTCGTCGCCAAGCGACGAACCGCCGACGAGGACGAAGCTCACGTCCCGCATCGCGGCGGCGACACCAAGGAACAGGCCGACGTCGAACTTGTGATCATCAATGCTCCCGACATAGCCGACGCGCGGTCCGCGGATGGCGGCCATGTCAACGGGAATGCGCCGTGTGGCAGCCGCCGCACGATATCGGTCGAGTTCGACGCCGTGCGTGACAAGCAAAGCCGCAGCGAGGGTCTCGCGTTCTTCGTCGTAGAGCGGTTCGGCGCAGTAGATCGTCAGGTCGGCTGCCGCCTTAAGCGTGTCGACTTGCGCTTTGACCGCGGCCTGATCGCAATCGGGGAAGGCCTCGAAGCGATCGGTTCGCTGCAACACAATGCACTCAGCCGGGATCTGGCCGAGGAGTGACGCACCGGGCGGGCAGTGAATCCAGAGGAGCGGATTGCGGATGCCGGCGCGGAGTGCCGCGAGCCTGATCTGCGGGGCAAGCGCCCACTCGGTCAGTGTCTGACCCGTTCGGCCCGGGATCATGGCCGGTGAGAAAACCCAGAAACCTGGCTCGGCCTCGACGAGGCCGCGCGCGAGGCTCTTCAGCTTCCGGCCGATGCGTTTTGCGAACTGGCTGTCGCGCGTTGGGCTCGGCATGCGGATGCCGATCGAGTTGACGAACAGTACCGGCATCTCGCGCGCGATGCGGCGCATGATCTGGAAATCGAAGTGGCCGCGATTGTGGTACCACCAGTCCTCGCCGCCGATGCAGATGATGCCGTCGAACGGGGCCGCATCTGTCCCATTCCGATCCGCGAATTTATCCATCGCTAACGCGCTCCCCCGCGAATCTCGGCGTGACTGTCTTGAGGCGGACCGTAAGCGGGATTGCCTGAAACGCCGTTAAGCGGCGGCACGACTTACCGGGCCTTAACGCTGATTTAGCGCCGTGAGCCTTAGGCTTGCTCCACGGGCCGAAACAGCGCCCGGAAAGGCTCGCCCGTGACACCCGTTGCACGCACATCCGCCCGCACTGACGACACCCCAGTCGTCTCGATTATCGTGGTCAGTTTTAATACGCGTGCCCTGACACTCGCCTGCCTGCAGTCAATCGCGGAGCAGACGCGCGACACCGCCCACGAAGTCATCGTGATCGACAACGCGTCGTCGGATGGGTCCGATGAAGCGATCAAAGCCTCCGGCCTCGGTGTCCGCCTGATCGAAAGCGACACCAACCTCGGTTTCGCCCGCGCCAACAACGTGGCAGCCCGCGAAGCTCTTGGCGAATACATCCTGCTGTTGAACCCGGACACCGTCGTGCTCGATCGCGCGATCACACGGTTGGTCGGTTTCGCGCGCTGCTGTCCTGAAGCGCGCATCTGGGGCGGCCGCACGCTGTTCGGCGACGGCCGCTTGAACCCCGGCTCCTGCTTCGGACGGCAGACACTGTGGCGCCTGTTCTGTCGCGCGTCCGGCTTGACGGCGATCTTCCGCAACACGGAACTCTTCAATGGCGAAGGCATCGGCGGCTGGGCGCGCGACACCGCCCGACGCGTCGATATCGTCTGCGGCTGCTTCCTGCTGATCAAGCGCTGCGACTGGACCACGCTCGGCGGCTTTGATCCCGCGTTCTTCATGTACGGCGAAGAGGCCGATCTCTGCCTGCGCGCAATGGCGGTCGGCGCGACGCCGATGATCACGCCCGACGCGACGATCGTCCATTACGCGGGCGCGTCCGAGACAGTGCGTGAAGACAAGATGGTGCGCTTGCTCAGCGCGAAGGCAATGCTCATCGATCGGCACTTCCCCGCGGCGACCCGTGGCGTCGGCAAGGCCTTTCTGGCTGCCTGGCCGTTGACGCGGACAATCGCATTGATGACGGCGGCAGCCCTCACCGGGAAACCGATCCACAGCCAATCGGCACGGTCCTGGCAGAACATCTGGCTTCGTCGGCGCGAATGGATCGGCGGCTATGAAGCCCAACCGGCACCTGACGCGCCCGGCCTCACCGCCGGCGCCTCGGCACGCTGAGGGCCCCTCATGCTCGACATCGACGCCCCCGCCGCCAGCGAACGCACCGTCCCAGCGATGGAGCCCGGATCATCGCTCGCGTTCACGATCGCAACACTCGTCACGCGGCCGGACGAATACGCGGAAATGAAATCGTCGTTCGGGCGCGCAGGCTTCGATGCCGCCGATTGCGAATACCTGATGATCGACAACACCGGCGATGCGCAGCTCGATGCGTTCACAGGCCTCAATCGCGCGCTGGATATGGCGCGCGGCGAAATCGTCATTCTTTGCCATCAGGACGTTCGGCTGGACTTCGACGACCGGGCTTTGCTGTCGGCCCGGCTTGCCGATCTCGACGCGCGCGATCCGTCATGGGCCATCGCTGGAAACGCCGGCGGCCTCGCGCCCGGCCGGCTTGCCCTTCGCATCACCGACCCGCACACAAGCGATATCCGCCTCGGACCGTTTCCGGCACAGAGCCAGAGCGTCGACGAGAACTTCATCGTCGTCCGCCGCGCGAGCGGGATCCGGTTCTCATCCGACCTCTCAGGCTTTCATCTCTACGGCGCTGACCTCTGCCTGAACGCCCGCGTCCGCGGCTTCTCGAGTTACGTGATCGACTTCCATCTGCGTCACCTGTCCGGCGGCACGAAGGACGCGCGCTTCTGGGACGCCGAACGCGCCTTCATGGCGAAGTGGAACAGCGCACTTCGCCCGCATTGGCTTCAGACGACCTGCACGGTCATGCCGCTCGGCGGCGGTCGCCTGCGTCAGGCGTTCGGTCGCTGCTTGAAGCGCGCGGCGCTGTCTCTCAGTTGGCGCGCTCATCGTGCGCGGCTCAAGGCAGCGATGGCTGCTACGGCTGCGACTGAGACCGACGGCCATGCGGAGGCCGAGCGCGATGGCCGCTGATGCCGGCCTCTCGCGCGTCCTTCGCGCACGGGCCCCCGTCGCCGGCGCCTGGCGGCTGATTGCTGGCCAGACCGCACTCCTCTTCAGCGGCTTCGCGGCCGGTCAGCTCTGCGCGTTCCTCCGCAACGCCATCATCGCTCACACGATCTCGCGCGGCGATTTTGGCATCGCATCGCTGATCCTCGCGACGCTTCAGATCATCGAAACGCTCACCGATATGAGCGCTGACAAGCTCATCATTCAGGCCGACGACGGCGCGAGCAGCAAAGTCGTCGGCACCGCGCAGTCGTTTCAACTCATCCGCGGGATCGCGACGGCGGCGCTGATCCTGGCGACCGCCTACCCGCTCGCAATTTTCTATCGTGTACCTGAGGCGACAGTCGCCTTCATGGCCGTGGCGCTTGCGCCGCTGATGCGCGGGCTCGTCAACCTTGACATGCGCCGCGAGCAGCGCGTGCTCAACAACACCCCTTACATCGCGTTTGAAACCGCACCGCAGATGATCGCGCTTGCAGCGACGCCGCTGGCGCTTTGGGTCGCACCGACATATGCCGCTGTCGTCATCATTGCCGTGATCCAAGCCGGCAGCGCCCTGCTTGTCTCCGGCCTCGCTGCGCGACAGACGATCTCGTTCACGTGGGACTGGGATGTCGCGCGGCGGATGCTGGCGTTCTCATGGCCGATCTGGCTGAGCGCGATCCCGCTCGTCGCGGTGCTTCAGGGCGACCGCGTCCTCATCGGCCGCATCCTTGGGATGGAAGCCGTCGCGGGCTATGCGGCGGCGTTTTTGATCACGATGGTGCCGGCCGCCGTCGTCGTAAAGGTCGGCCATGCGCTGCTGATGCCGCTTCTGTCGGAAGTCAAAGCCGATCCACCCTCATTCTTCGCGCGCTTCAAGCCGATGATCGGCACGGCCGTCGCGCTCTCTCTCGCCTATCTCGCCTTCTTCCAGATCGTCGGTGGTTTGCTGCTCTCGTTTGTGTTCGGGCCGGCTTACACCGGCCTGCACGCCGTCGTCGCGCTGCTCGCGCTGATGTGGGCGATGCGCATGATCCAGGCTGTGCCGGGGATCGGGCTGATGGCGCTTGGCCAGACGCGCGCCCTGCTGATCGCGGGTATCATCCGAGCAACGGGGCTTGTCCCCGCAGCGATCGTGCTGACCCACGGTGGTGGCCTCGTCAGCGTCGCACTGGTCGCCGTGATCGCCGAGCTCGCGTCGCTGCTCTACGTGATCTGGATCCTGAAACAGTGGCGGCGGACGTAATCCCGCGCCTGCCTCTTGCCCGGCGAGACCGCAGCCGCTGAACGCCTTGCCGCGCTCCGACCTGCCCGCCATCATGTGCGCCGACCGCTCCCGGAGGCACG
>JBCBXS010000530.1:0-903 GCA_039816475.1 Pseudomonadota bacterium
CCCGTGTCTTGAACTTGGAAAACGGTAGTTTGGGCTTCTTGCCAAATGCGCAGGACGACTTTGCCGCCAGCGGGAGTGAACTTGATGGCATTGCGTACTAGGTTGGCGAGTATTTGAGTCAGCTTTTTGGCATCTGCACTAAAGGGCTGGGCGCAGGAGGCTATCTCTAGCGTGGCTGAGAATTCTACGCTTTGTCGTTCGGCTTCTGGTCGATGGTCTTCAAGGACTTGGTCAACTAGGCTGCGGAGAGAGATATCGCTGAATTCTAAAAGCGATCGCCCAGATCTAACTTTGGCAAACTCTAAAATATCGTTGATGATGCCCAGCAGCTGCTCTCCACTGTGATTGATGGTGTTGAGGTAGCTGCGCTGACGTTCGCTGAGCTCGCCGATGGACCACCTAAGGAGGGTGGCAGACATACCAATGATGTAGGTGAGCGGCGTGCGCAGCTCATGGCTCATGGTTGAGAGAAATTCACCCTTGGTTAAGTTGGCAGATTCGGCGGCGAGGAGGGCATCGCGCAAGTTTTGCGTTCGCTCTACAACACAGCTCTCTAGACTGACGGTTTGCTGACGCAGCTGGTGGTAGAGGGCAGCTTGGCTAATGGCAACGGCTAGGTGCTCCGCAATGTGCTGTAAAAAGACGACTTCAGTGTCTTCCCACTGGCGATAGTGGGTGCACTGGTGGGCAATGAGCAATCCCCACAGCTGGTCTTGCACGATGATAGGCGCAATAATTTTTGATTTGACCTGGGCTTTTTGCAAAAACGATACGAGGCAGGGTGTGCTGGCATACTGCTGCTCGATATTATTGACGGTGATAGGCTGTCCCAGTAGGTAGCGAGGATGCGTCTTTAAGACCTTCTGAAAGCACTCTTCAGAAGAAGAGTGCTTTCAGAAGGTC
>JBCBXS010000531.1:0-887 GCA_039816475.1 Pseudomonadota bacterium
CGGATAATTGATGACGACGGGGGCGAGGATCTCGCCCTTGTAGCTGACGAGGATCGGTCGGTCGTTAGCGATGAACTCCGCAAACAGCGTCAGGAAGAACAGCACCAGAAAAACCCACAGGCTCCAGTAGCCGCGCCGGTTTGCTTTGAAGTTCTGCCAGCGGCGCCGGTTGATTGGCGTCAGCGCGAACCACCCGCGCTTGCCGGCGTCAGCCACCCGGACATCGGCGCGGCCAGTGCCGGCTTGGTCCTTGAAGGCTGGTTTTGCGATCTGGTCCTGCGTGCGGGCGTCCATCGATCAGACCTCCCGGCTTTCGAAATCGATCCGTGGATCGACGAGCGTGTAGACGAAATCGGAGACGATGTTCACCACCAGCCCGACGAGCGCGAAAATGTAGAGCGTTGCGAACACGACGGCATAGTCGCGATCGATGATACTCGTGAAGCCGAGCAGGCCGAGCCCATCGAGCGAGAAGATCTGCTCGATCAATAGCGATCCGGTGAAGAACGCCGAGATGAACGCGGCGGGAAAGCCCGCAATGATGATGAGCATCGCGTTGCGGAACACGTGGCCGTAGAGGACCTGGCTCTGGGTCAGCCCCTTGGCCCGCGCGGTCAGCACGTACTGTTTGCGGATCTCATCGAGGAACGAATTCTTGGTCAGGAACGCCGTCGTTGTGAAGGCGCCAAGCGCGAGTGCGATCAACGGCAGCGTCAGATGCCAGAAGTAATCGGCGATCTTGCCGAGCAGCGAAAGCTGGTCCCAGTTCTCGCTAAACAATCCGCGCGACGGGAAGATCTGCAGGAATGAGCTGCCGGCAAACATGACGAGCAGGAATACGGCCACCATGAAGCCCGGTACGGCGTAGCCAATGATCAGGACGCCTG
>JBCBXS010000532.1:0-683 GCA_039816475.1 Pseudomonadota bacterium
CTTGCGATCGACGCCAATGTAATGACGGAGTTCGTCATGACGAACGGCATGGGCGCGATCGATGCCGAGCGGATGGAAACCGCGCTGGAGCAACTGGCTCTGACCTATGAGTTCCAGACCGAGCCCGACGCATCGGTGTACTTCACGGACGCCTACCTTCCGCCCTCGGATGCCCGTATGCTCAGCCAATAGGCAATCGCGCCGCCGGTCGGGTTCGGTCGGCGGCGGTTGACGACCGAGCAGGGGGCAAAAGATGAGCGATACCATCGTACTGGAGGGCGTGACGCACGCTTATAAGACGGCCAACGGGCCGCTGCCTGTTCTCAACGGTCTCGATCTGCGCGTCCCACAGAACACCTTTTGCGCTGTCGTCGGCCCGTCCGGCTGCGGTAAGTCGACGCTGACGCGGCTTGTCTCGGGCCTGATGTACCCGGATGTGGGCGACGTGATCCTCGCCGATGAGCGCGTGACCTCCCCCAGGCCAACAGTCGGCATGGCTTTCCAAAACCCGGTGCTGCTGGAATGGCGCTCAATCCTGCAGAACGTTTTGCTGCCGATGGAGATCGTAAAGTCGAAGGCCAGCAAGTCCGAGATGATCGACCGCGCGCGCAGCCTGTTGAGCCTTGTCGGCCTCAATGGGTTCGAGGACAAGCGCCCTTCTGAGTTGTCGGGCGGCATGCGCC
>JBCBXS010000533.1:0-674 GCA_039816475.1 Pseudomonadota bacterium
GCGTCAACGCCATCGCTCCGGGGGTGATCGACACGCCCATGTGGGATGTGGTGGACGCCCAATTCGCCACGTATGAAAACAAGCCGCTGGGCCAGAAGAAACGTGAAGTCGGTCAGGCTGTCCCGTTGGGTCGCATGGGCGATCCGCGCGATGTGGCTGACCCGGTCGTGTTTCTTGCCTCTGATGCGGCCCGGTATATCACTGCCCAGACGTTGAACGTCGATGGCGGCAACTGGATGAACTGATGTTGGATTCTGTACTAAAACTCTCGAATGCGGCCCTGAGCGACCTGCCGGTCGGTGTGAAGGGCCCCAGATACGAGCGCAGCGCGATCCGTCCGGGTATCGTGCATATCGGCCTTGGCAATTTTCACCGGGCCCATCAGGCGTGGTATCTGCACCGCCTCATGCAACAGGGTGAAGCGATGGACTGGGGCATTATCGGGGCCGGCGTGCGCGCCGGGGATGAGGCCCAACGCAAGCGTCTGGCCGCGCAGGATTACCTGACCACGCTGATCGAGCTGGACCCGGCAGGCCGTTCTGCCGAGGTGACGGGCGCGATGATCGGCTTTGTGCCTGTTGAGCCAGACAATGCCGCCCTGATCGCGCAGATGGCCGACCCGGCCATTCGCATCGTCGCGCTGACGGTGACCGAAGGGGGCTATTACATCGACC
>JBCBXS010000534.1:0-625 GCA_039816475.1 Pseudomonadota bacterium
CTCGGTGTAGACTACACCGAGCGTGGCGTCTATCGCGCCGGTGAAACCGCACACGTCTCAGCGCTCGTTCGCACCTCTGACGGGGCAGCCGCCAACCTGCCCGCGACCCTGATCGTCTCGCGCCCCGATGGGGTCGAGTATCGCCGCATCACGTTGCGCGACCAGGGTGACGGCGGGCGGACGCACGCGCTGCAGTTCGATGCGGCTGCCATGACCGGCACGTGGCGGATGCGCCTGCATGTCGACCCCGAAGCGCCGGCGATTGCCGAGACCGCCGTGCTGGTCGAGGACTTTGTCCCCGAGCGTCTGGGGCTCGATCTCACAACAACCGCGAAGACAATCACGCCGGGTGAAGCCGTCGAGATCGATGTCACGGGCCGGTATCTTTATGGGCCGCCGGCCGTTGATCTCGCTGTCGAAGGTGAAGTTGTCGTTGCACCGGCGGCCACAGAGACAGCGTTTCGCGGGTTCTCATTCGGCGACAGCGAAGCGGTCGTCACGCCAGTGCGGCGCGCGCTCGACCAGGTTGCGCGGACGGGCGCAGACGGCCGGACGCTCCTTCCCGTGCGTCTGCCATCCATTCCAAAGACAGCGCGCGCACTCAATGCAAAAGTCCTGATCCGGC
>JBCBXS010000535.1:0-566 GCA_039816475.1 Pseudomonadota bacterium
GCCATCAGGCCGCGCATCCCGCCGAGCTGCTTCATCTGCGTGACCGAGCCCCGCGCACCCGAATGGGCCATCATATAGACCGAGTTCGGCTCCGCTTCGGCACCGCTTTCGTCGGTCTTCGCCGAAGAGATCGAGCCCATCATCGCATCGGTGACCTTGTCATTGGCCTTCGACCACGCGTCGATCACCTTGTTGTACTTTTCGCCCTGAGTGATCAGGCCGTCCATGTACTGCTGTTCGAAATCCTTCACCTGCTCGCGGGTGTCGTCCACGATGGTCCACTTGGTGTCGGGGATCAGCATGTCGTCCTTGCCGAACGAAATGCCCGCCTTGAACGCTTCTTTGAAGCCCATGGACATGATCTGGTCACAGAAGATGACGCTCTCTTTCTGCCCGCAATAGCGGTAGACGGTATCGATGACCTGCAGCGCTTTGAAACCACGCCGGGCCGTGTGCGATTGGGTGCGCTTCTGCCCCTGAACAACAAGGCACCGTTTGAGCTGGTGAACCGTCTTCTGCGGAAGAAGGAAGTGCAGCAGGTCATCGATACCGTCTACCGCTATTGC
>JBCBXS010000536.1:0-548 GCA_039816475.1 Pseudomonadota bacterium
GGGCGTCGAGCGGATGTTCTGGAACCTGCCCGGTGTCTGGCTGACCATGGTGGGCTATGCGGGCGGCTATACGCCCAACGCCACCTATGAAGAAGTGTGTTCGGGTCAGACCGGCCATAACGAGGTTGTGCGCGTGATCTACGATCCATCGGTCACCAGCTACGAAGACCTCTTGAGGGTGTTCTGGGAAGGCCACGACCCGACCCAGGGCATGCGCCAGGGCAATGATCGCGGCACTCAGTACCGGTCAGGCATCTACACCTATTCCGACGCGCAACAGGCCGCGGCAAAGCGGACGCGCGATGCGTTTCAGCCCCGACTGGGTGCCTCGGGCTATGGTCCGATCACGACCGAGATTGTGGAGGCGCCGACCTTCTACTTCGCCGAGGATTACCATCAACAGTATCTCGCCAAGAACCCGGCGGGCTATTGCGGGATCGGTGGCACCGGTGTGACCTGCCCGATCGGGACCGGGGTCGCCTGACGACCCCAAAGGCCGCGTGGATTACCGGATCCATATTCTGGGCGCTAGCGGGACTGGCACATCG
>JBCBXS010000537.1:0-523 GCA_039816475.1 Pseudomonadota bacterium
CGGCACTGTCTTCAGGATCCGTTCGATCCCGCGCATGACGCGCGTTTCCGCGATGCGCCCCTCGAACGGGCAGTCGAAGCTAGTTGCAAAGTTAAAGCGCAGCCGACCCGTCGCAGCACCGAGGTCAGCCCAGGCGCTTTCGAATTCCGCGAAACTCTCCTCGACCGAACGGCGGACGTTGTTCTGGTTGTGGCTCTCCGACAGCGACAGGACCCAACAAATCTCCGTGCAGCCCGCTTCGAGCGCTGCTTCATGGCCACGCCGGTTCGGGACCAGCACCTGTGTGCGGATGTCTTCGGGCAGATCAGCCTCCGCCATCACCTCTCTGATGTCGGCCATCTGCGGGATCGCGTTCGGGGCGACGAACGCACCGATCTCCAGCCGCTTGATGCCCGTCTTGCCGAGCGCGTTGCAGACGGCGATCTTGCGGTCCGTCGGGATGAACGGCTTGACGACCTGAAAGCCGTCGCGGGGCGCGACCTCAACGATCTCAACATCAGCCATGGTGTTCGTCTCCTCACTT
>JBCBXS010000538.1:0-521 GCA_039816475.1 Pseudomonadota bacterium
CGGATGACTCTATCTAACATGGCGGTAGAATGTGGTGCGATGTGTGGCTTAATTGTCCCTGATGAGATTACGGCGGCGTACCTAGAAGGAAAAGACATTCCTGACTATACACCTGTGATTGGCGATCGCGATGCGGAATGCGATCGTCTTTATCAATTCGATCTGAGTCAACTCGAACCCCAGGTCGCCTGTCCCCCTAAACCTGACAACGTGGTTAACTTGAGTGAACTACCCGAAACGCCGATCACTCTGGCGTTTATTGGCTCTTGTACGGGAGGTAAATTAAGCGATCTTGCCCAAGCAGCAGCCGTATTAAAAGGCAACCAGGTGAATCCCAACGTGCAAATGTATGTAGTCCCCGCCTCGCAGCAGGTGCGCCAGGAAGCCGAAGCACTAGGTTATTTTGAGATCTTTACCCAGGCGGGAGTGCAAATTCTTAAGTCTGGCTGCGGTGCCTGTATCAATTCTGGTAAGGGAGTTTTAGGCAAACAAGAAACGGGAATTTATGCCACTAATCGTAA
>JBCBXS010000539.1:0-519 GCA_039816475.1 Pseudomonadota bacterium
GGCTACTCCAACAACACCTTTCGCCCCAAGGCAGTGGTTAACCGGGCCGAATTTGCAGCCCTCATGCAAAAGGCATTTCCAGACCTAACAGACAAGCGACCGGCCCTTGACTTTCAAGATGTCTTTGTTGAGCACTGGGCCAGCGATGCGATCGCATGGTCCACCCAGGTCGGCCTTTTTCGCGGCTATTCAAACAATCGATTCTTGCCGCAGCAGGCGCTGTCTCGGGTGCAGGCGATTATAGTCACCATGGCCGCCCTCTCCGCTGAGCAGGCCAGTGAAGCTATCAGCGAGCCCGAAGCCCAAACCGCCGAGCAGAAGCGCATCGAGCTAGTCACACAAACGTTTAGCGACGCCAGCTCGATTCCCACCTATGCCAAGGCCACCGTTGGTGCGGCCTTAGAGCAGCAGCTACTGGAAACACTCGCAGCGCCCAGAGCGCTTCACCCAGATCAGGCCATCACCCGAGGGGAAGTAGCCGGACTGCTGTGCCGCGCTCTGGGCATTCCATCCCAAGAG
>JBCBXS010000053.1:0-11596 GCA_039816475.1 Pseudomonadota bacterium
CGAGCTTCGTGACCGTCCATGGCGCAAAGCCGAAGAAGGGCGGGGACTTGAGCCGGGTCGCAGGGATCGCGGAGATGCTCGGCAGCCTTCCGGAGCCGGAACTGCCGGACCTCGACGAACGCTCGCGTGCCGTCGTCGTCACCGGCGTCGGTGGGACGGGTGTCGTGACAATCTCAGCCGTGTTGGGGCAAGCAGCTCACATCGCCGGCCGTGGCTTCGGCGCGATCGATATGACCGGCCTCGCGCAAAAGGGCGGCGCCGTCGCCTGCCATATGCGGTTTGCCAAATCCGCCGATGATATCCACGCAATCCGTGTGGGCGTCGGTGGAGCCGATGCGATCCTCGGCGGCGATCTCGTTGTCACCGCGTCGCGGAAGATCCTCGAGATGATGACGCGGGATGGGACTGATGTGGTCGTCAACACGCACGAGATGACGACGGGGGCGTTCACCCGCGATCCAAACCTCGCGGTACCGGGTGAGAAGCTTCTCGATGCAATCACGCAGCAGGTCCACAGCGACCGTGTGATGGCGCTGAATACGACGTCCTATGCGGTGCAGCTCTTCGGCGACTCGATCGCGTCAAACATGTTCCTGCTGGGTGTCGCCTACCAGAACGGCTCGATCCCGGTGCCGTCCACGGCCATCGAGGAGGCGATCGCGCTCAACGGTGCAGCTGTTGAGATGAACCGGCAGGCCTTCCGGCTCGGCCGGCTCGCGGCGCACGATCGCGCGGCGCTGGACCGTGTCGCGACACCGAAGACGCCTTCGAAGCCTGCGTCCGACACGCTCGAAGACCTCGTCGCCTTCCGCGAGAAGCACTTGACCGATTACCAGGACGCGGCACTCGCCGAGCGGTATCGGGCCCGGATCGATCGCATCACGAAGCTCGAAGCCGAGCGGACACCGGGCCGCAGCGGCCTCGCGAAGGCGGCAGCTCGTGGCTACCACAAACTGCTCGCCTACAAGGACGAGTACGAGGTCGCGAGGCTTCACACGGATGGGACGCTGACCGCAGCGCTCGACGACGCGTTCACCGGCCATCACCGCCTTGAGTTCCACCTCGCGCCGCCGGTGCTCAGCTGGTTCTATAAAGACAAGGCGACCGGCCATCCGCGTAAGATCAAAGTCGGCCCGTGGATCCTACCGGTCTTTCGCATGATCGCGAAGGGCAAGGGGCTGCGCGGCACCGCGTGGGACGTGTTCGGCTACAGCGGCGAACGGCGTCACGAGCGAAAGATGATCACGGACTTCGAGGCGACACTCGATGAGATCGAAGCCCGCCTAGCGCCGGAAACGCATGCGACGGCCGTTGCGTTGGCCGGCCTGCCGCTCGAGATCCGCGGCTTCGGTCATGTGAAGGACGCCAACTGGAAGACGGCAAAGGCCCGCGAATCCGAGCTTCTGGCAGCCCTGAAAGATCCGGAAACGGCGATGCCGGTCGCAGCCGAGTAGGCCGTTTGGAACACCGCCGTCCTGACGCCCCCGTTCAGCCCGAAATATGAGCCGAGCGGGCGGCGCAGACCTGTTAGCCGTAACAGGTTTGACATTGGCTGAAATACGACTCGGACGCGTCGCATTCGGGCAACCGGTGCTCCCGCGAAGCGCTTAGCTGTGCGGGACGCGCGGGCGGGTTCGGGGCATCGATTGCAGCCCCGGGCGCGCGCCGCAAACCCCAATCCTGTTTCGATTGCCAAGCCTACGATGCGCACGTTCGTCGGTCTCTTAAGGCCCGTGACGGCACTGCTCCTGGCGTCCGCGATCGCGACGCTCGGGCACGGCCTGCTGTCCGGTCTCGTTCCAATTCGCGGCCAGATCGAGGGCTTCACATCGCTCGCGATCGGCGTGCTCGGCTCGGCGAACTACGCCGGGTTTCTCATCGGCTGCGTTCTAACGCCCGCGCTGGTCGCACGCGTCGGGCATATCCGATCGATTGCAGCGATCACCGCGATGCTGGCGGTCTTCCCGTTGCTGTTCGTGCTCTCAGACTCGCTGTGGGCCTGGCTGATCGCACGGTTCGGGACCGGGTTCGGGTTTTCGGCGTTCCTCGTCGCGATCGAGAGCTGGCTCGCAGGAGCCTCGAACGTTGAGACCCGCGGGCGGGTGATGAGCGTCTATCTGATGCTGCACCAGGTGATGTTCGTCATCGGCCTACAGCTAATGGGCTTCGCGGATCCCGCGACCTTCGCGCTCTTCAGCGTTGTGGCAATCCTGTTCTCGGTCTCGGCGATCCCGATTTCGCTTACCGGCACCGTCGCGCCGCCGTTGCCGCGGAAGCCGAAGATCCGGCTCGCTTGGATCATCGGCGTGTCGCCTGCTGCCGCCATCGGATGCTTTCTGAACGGGCTCACGAACGCAGCCGTGCTTTCGCTTGCGCCGATCTATGCCCAGAGCGTCGGCTTCGACGTGGCCGGCGTCGCAGCGCTGATTGCGGTTGCGATGTTGGCGGGTGCGGCCGCTCAAATCCCGATAGGGACGGCGTCCGACAGGCTCGGCCGGCGCCCGATGCTTGTGTTCTCTGGCCTGATGTCTTCGGCCGGCGGCGCCGCGCTGTTTCTTGTCAGCATTATGGGCCTCGGCCAGGTCGCCGTGTTCCTGGCCATGGCGCTCTACGGCGCGATGTCCTTTGCGATTTACGGGCTCGCCGTTGCACACGCCAACGACCTGGTCGCAAAGAAGCGAGCCGTCGAAGTCTCGAGCGCGCTGATGCTGATCTATTCATTCGGTGCGGTTGCCGGCCCGTTCATCGCATCGATCGCGATGGAGACGATCTCGCCGGCGGCGCTGTTCCTCTACACTGCGATTTGCCACGCGATGCTCGCGAGCGTGGTCTTCATCCGCCGTCAGATGCGTCCGGTCCTGCCGCGGAAGCGCCGCCGCCGGTTCCGCGCAATCACCCGGACAACGACGCCGGCGGTCTATGGCCTCGACCCGCGCGCCGAGCCGCCACCGGAAGCTGCGGCACCTGAGACGGTCGTCGAGGCGCTCGAGCAGGCTGACGCGTCAGCAGCGGAAGGCGAGGGAGGCGATGCGCGCGGCGATGTGATGTACTCGGACCTCGCCGCGGCGGACCGGCCGGCGAAAGTTTAAGCCGGCATCGGCAAAGCGGGCTGCGACCCGTCCATCGATACAAATAAGGCCGCTCCCGACACTGTCGGAAACGGCCTGGGTAGTGCCCCGCAAGCAGCCGAAGCTGCTCGCCACGTCAGCGTGACAGCAACGGCCTTGGATCGACCGGTTTTGCGCCGTCACGCAATTCAAAATGAACCGTCGGCTGGTCCACGTTGCCCGTGGTGCCGGCCTTCGCGATGACCTGGCCCCGGGCAACGCGATCACCGCGTTTGACGAGGAGCTGGTCAGCGTGGGCGTAGGCGGAGACCCAGCCGTTGTCGTGCCGGATCAGCACAAGATTGCCGTAGGCTTTCAGCTCGCTGTTGGCGTAGGCGACGACACCTGCCTCGGCAGCATGGATGTCGGTGCCGCGCGGCACGAGAATGTCGATGCCGTCGTTGTGCGCACCGTTCTTGCGCGGACCGAACCCGGCGACGATGCGGCCACGCGCGGGCCAGCGAAATTTGCCACCTTCCTCGGCTGCAGGCGGCGTGATCCGCGCGTACTGCTGGCCGGCCTTCGGTCGCGATGGTGCAGCGTCGCTGATGGTCGGCTGCGATGCGGCCGGGCGCGTATTGATGATCGTCGGCGTCACCGAGCGCGTTGCGATCGTTTTCGGTGCGGCAGGACGCTTGTCGATGGTCGGCGCTGCGATCCGGTTCTGCGGTGCGCGACCGAAGTCAGGCGGGTTGCTCGCGAAGGTGCTGGTCGGAGCCGGGCTGCCGGAGATCGCCGGACCGCGGACCTGCAGGACCTGCCCTGGACGAAGGCGGCGCGCGTCTTCGATATTGTTCCACGACATCAGCTCGCCGGACTTCACACCGTAAAGGCGCGCAATCCGATAGACGCTGTCGCCGCGGCGGACGGTGTGCGTTTCGCTGGTCGTGTCGACGACGCGCGGCGGGCGGGCATCAACGGTCGTCCGCGGTGTGCGCTCTGAATAGGTCGACAAAGGCGCGCGGTCGGCGCCAGGAAGCGCGAGCGTCTGGCCCGGGCGGATGACGTTGGTGTTAAGGCCGTTTGCCTGCTTGAGCGCGGCGACGGAAACGCCGTGGCGGCGGGACAGACCATAGAGCGTGTCGCCTGAGCGAACGACGATCTGGCCATCGCTGGCCGTCTGCGACGTGCGGCTCTCCCCAAGCGTTCCGTAGGTGCTTTCAGGTCCGAAGGGCGACGCATCGGCGACGCGGATCGGACGCTTCGCACGGCGCGGTGCTGCATAGGCCGGCGCTTCTGCGCGTGCTGACGTCGGCACAGCCTCGTTCAGCTTTGTGACCTTGATGGCGGGTGCTGGCGTCGAAAGCGGACGCGGCGTGACCGGCGTTGCGATCTCGCGCGTGCGGACCGGTTCGGGACGCGTTGCGATGGTCGGGTTCTCGAGGGATGTGGGCGGCGTCTGGTCCGTCAGCCTTGCCGGGCCGAGGTCGTCACTTGCGATCGTGCTTGCGCCCGCACTGCTCCCTGACCCGAACAGCGACTTGTCAAACCGCGAGACGTCCGCGCTGCAGGCGGTCAGGCCGACAGCGAGCGACAGGAGCAGGGGGGATGCGGTCAAAGCGGACCGGACCGGCCCGTCAAACGAAGGCACATTACGCAACATGGCACACCTCTTTCGTCACCGATCCTTAACCATGCCGCGGTTAACGATGGTTTAACGCGCGCCGCATCGTGCGCCCGATTCGAATATCGATGCCCCAGTCGGCGTTCGGATCGCTGTGAAGCCCTCGCGATCGATCGCCGTGACGTCTGCCCTGACTTGCTCGTTAGGCCGGGATTGTGCTCAGGCCACGGCGCACTTGGGCCGGAAGCGTGACAATCCGGCGTTGGACCCGCGCGACTGTGCTGCCCGCGAAAAGCGGAATGCAAAGACGCCCGCCTCCGGTCTCCCCGAGGCGGGCGTCTTTCAAAGCGATGTCGAAGCGGCAGGTGCTTCGACGCCGAGCCACTACTGCGACTGGCTCGGCTGCTCTTCAGGCGTTGCTGCATCCTTGGCGCGGTTCATTACGTTGCCTGCAGCTTCCTTGGTCTTCTCGTAGGCCTGGGATGCGGCGTCCTTTGCCTTTTGGATGGCAGGGCCCGCAGATTCCTTGGCTTTGTCGTAGGCTTCCTTGGAAGTCTGCGTGGTCTTATCGCGCAGCTCCTTCGCCTTTTCGATCGCACGTTGGAACAGCGATTTCTTCGGCGCCGTCCGCTCGTACTTCGGAACGGCCTTCAGCACCGCCTGCGTCGCCTCCGGCAGCGAGACGCGAACGTCACCGCCATCGAGCTCGATCGTCAGCGCCTGATAGCGCACGCCAATCCGCTTCTCGCCGACACCCAGAAATCCGCCGATGCCCATGACGACACCGACCACGCGGTTCTCGTCATTCATGATGAGATCTTCGACATCGCCGATGATCTTCTGGTCCGGGCCGTAGACCTTCGCACCCAACAGAAGATCGCGCGCCAGATACTGGTTCGGGTTCTGCTTTTGGAAGAAGACGCCGGCCGGAATGTCCTGCGCAGTCGCGGGCGCTGCGACGGCAAAGCCGAACACCAGTGCTGCTGCCACTGCCGCTGCTCTGAACATGGAAAACTCCTCGCATTGTCATGTGTCCCCACCCGTTAATGCGCGGGAACCTACGGCGTTCCAACTAATGCCGGGATGTGACGCGAACAAGTCTGATGATGCGAATGCAGCTCATGGGGATCGCGTGTGCGCGGGCGGAAGATGCCCGGTCGTACGGCAGCAGATGTGCGGCCAGGACACGTGATTTCGGGCCCAAATTGTTGGAGCAACCCACTGTTTTGCGCTAACAAAGAGGCCTGATTCCGGGCTCGTTCCATCACCTGACAGGGCGGGCCCCGGCTGACCAACAGGGAAAGCTTCCTTGGACGATACGACCGACGACACGCCGGACCCGAACGGGCCCGACAGGGGCGATATTCGCTCGATTTCCATCGCCGATGAGATGAAGCGCTCGTTCGTCGATTACGCCATGAGCGTCATCGTCAGCCGCGCGCTACCCGACGTGTGTGATGGCCTGAAGCCGGTCCATCGCCGCATTCTCTATGCGATGCACGAGGCCTCGAACCGGCACGATCGCCCATACCGGAAATCCGCCAAAACGGTCGGCGAAGTGATGGGCAACTATCACCCGCACGGCGACGGCGCGATCTACGACGCGCTTGTCCGCATGGCGCAGGAATTTTCGTTGCGCGTGCCGCTCGTCGACGGGCAGGGCAACTTCGGTTCGGTCGACGGCGATTCCCCGGCGGCCATGCGCTACACCGAAAGCCGCCTCGCGAAGGTTTCGCAGTTTCTGCTCGATGATCTCGACAAGGACACGGTCGACTATCAGGAAAGCTACGACGGCTCGATGCAGGAGCCGGTACAGTTGCCGGCCAAGTTTCCGAACCTGCTGGTCAACGGTGCAGGCGGCATCGCCGTCGGGATGGCAACCAACATCCCGCCGCACAATCTCGGCGAGGTGATCGACGCGTGTATCGCTTATTTCGCAAACCCTGAGATCACGATCGACGAACTTTGCGAGATCGTCCGGGGGCCTGACTTCCCGACAGGTGCGACCATCCTCGGTCGCGGCGGCATCCTGAACGCCTACCACAAGTGCCGCGGCTCGATCCTGATGCGCGCCGTCGTCGACGTTGAAGAGATCCGGAAGGACCGCAACGCCCTGATCGTCACGTCGATACCATATCAGGTGAACAAGCGCACGCTGATCGAGAAGATCGCCGACATGGTCCGCGACAAGCGGATCGAAGGCATCTCGGACGTGTGGGACGAGTCGAACCGCGAAGGGATGCGCATCGTCATCGAGCTGAAGCGCGATGCGGTGCCCGATGTGGTCCTCAACCAGCTTTGGCGGTTCTCTGAACTGCAGTCGAGCTTCGGTGCCAACATGGTCGCGCTTAACGGCGGGCGGCCCGAGCAGCTGACGCTTCGCGACTTTATCTCGGCGTTCTGCCAGTTCCGCGAAGTCGTCGTCAGCCGCCGCCTGAAGTTCCTGCTGCGTAAAGCGCGCGACCGTGCGCACGTCCTCGTCGGCCTCGCGATCGCCGTCGCCAACATCGACGAGGTTATCAAGCTGATCCGGTACGCCCCATCACCGACGGAGGCACGCGAACAGCTTATGGCCCGCGATTGGCCGGCCAAAGACGTTGGCCCGCTGGTTGAGTTGATCGCCGATCCGCGCCACCGGGTGAAAGACGACGGCACCGTCAAACTCAGTCACGAGCAGGCGCAGGCGATCCTCGATCTTCGGCTGCAGCGGTTGACGGCACTTGGCCGCGACGAAATTGGCGACGACTTGAAGAAGCTTGCCAAGGAGATCACGGATTATCTCGAGACGCTCTCGAGCCGTCAGAAGATCATCGATGTTGTGACGAGCGAACTGCAGGCCGTCCGCGATGAATTTGCGACGCCGCGCAAGACCGTCATTCTCGAGCACGTCGGCGATGTCGACGACGAGGATCTGATCCAGCGCGAAGACTGCGTCGTCACCGTCACGCACCGCGGCTATATCAAGCGCGTCCCACTTGCGACGTATCGCGCGCAACGCCGCGGCGGGAAGGGCCGATCCGGGTTGTCGACGCGGAACGAAGACTTTGTCGCGCAGATCTTTGTCGCCTCCACACACACGCCGATCCTGTTCTTCTCGTCGCGTGGCATGTGCTACCGGCTGAAGGTCTGGCGCCTTCCGGCTGCCACCCCGCAATCGATCGGCAAGGCGCTCATCAACCTGCTGCCTCTTCAGCAGGACGAGTGGATCACGACGATCCTGCCGCTGCCGGAAGACAGCGACGACTTCGGCGCGCTGGAGCTGATGTTCGCGACGCAGTCCGGAAACGTCCGCCGCAACGCGCTGACTGACTTCGAGAGCATCAATCGCAACGGTAAGATTGCGATGAAGCTCGACGAGGGCGACCGCATCATCAACGTTGCGATCTGCACGCCGCACGATGACGTGTTGCTGACAACCGCGCGTGGCCAGGCGATCCGGTTCCCGACCAACGATGTGCGCGTTTTCAAAGGCCGCGACTCGACCGGTGTTCGCGGGATCCGCCTCGGCGGCGACGACAGCGTCATCTCAATGGCGATCCTGACGCATGTTGATGCGACGCCGGCGGAACGACAGCTCTATCTCAGACAGTCGACCGCACTTCGCCGTGCTCAGACCGGTGAAGAGATCGACGAGCCCGTCGCAGATGTCGATGCCGACACCGACGCTGAAGAGACCGGCGGTGAAGTCGCGGAGTTGTCGTCAGAACGATTTGCAGAACTCTCCGGCAAGGAGCAGTTCGTCCTCACGATCTCCGAGCACGGCTTCGGCAAGCGTTCGTCGTCATATGAATTCCGGGTCTCCGGGCGCGGCGGCAAAGGCATCGCCGCAATGGTCGTCAACGACCGCAACGGGCCGCTGGTTGCCAGTTTCCCGATCGAGGACGGCGACCAGATCATGCTCGTGACAGATGCCGGCCAGCTTATCCGCTGCCCGATCCACGACGTGCGCATTGCCGGGCGAAACACGCAGGGCGTTCGCGTCTTCCGGACGGATCAGGACGAGAAGGTCGTCTCGGTCGAGCGCATCCAGGACGATGGTGAAGAGGCCGAAGACGATGAGGGTGGGCCTGACGCCGAGGACGGCGCACCTGACGCTCCGGACGGCGACAGCGGGAGCGGTACGAGCGGCGACGGCGGCAGCACGGCATGATCGGGGTCACGCTTTGGCGGTTCGCCGGCGTGTTCCTCGGAGTGCTGTTGTTCATGGAACTGGCCGCGTGGGTGTTCCGCTCCTCGGGCCCGGCGCTTGATCCGATCGCAGCGCTGCTCGGCGCGACTGCGGCCGGATATCCGCTCTACCATCGCGGTTGGGCGCGGCCGCCATGGCTGACATTTCATGCGCCGGTAATCGCGCTCTCGGTGGTCGTTGCGGTCGCCTGCGGGATTGGTGTCGACATTCTACAGCGCGCGACGGGCGGCGGTGCCGGCACAGCTGTGCAATCGGCGATCGCGCCATGGCTTAACGTGACGTCGGTGTTTGTTCTGCAGTCGGTGGGGCTGACGCTTGCAGCCATAACGGCTGGCTATCTCTGGCTTGCCCCCAAAATCGCGAAGTCGGCCTGACGCGCTTAATTGCCAGCGCGGGGTGAATAGCGGCGCGTTGGCAGTCCTGACTTAATCCACCCGCGACCGCGAAGGCCGCCGAGCATGCCGTCGCGAATGTCCACGACGCCGGAGACGCCAGCCCGCGCCAGCACGGCTTGCATCTGGCGCGAGCGCACACCTCCGGCACAGATCAACGCGACCCTCCGGTCACTCGCCTGCAGCGCTTTGATCTTTTCAGCAAACCTCGCTCTCGGCTGATACATCGTCACGAGCCGCGCGTTGGAGGCGACACCGCTCGACGCCCACTCGCGCGGTGCGCGGATGTCGACGATGACGAGACTGCCGGCTGCCGCCTGTGCGTGCGCTTGCGCCGATGTGAGCGTCGGCCGGTCCTGCGCAAGGCTTGGGCTCGCCCGCATGACCATCACCGCATCGACCCCGATCGCAAGGATCGCGACGAAGATTGCGCGCCAGTCGTGGCGCGAATGGCCTGAGATGACAGATGACGGAGGGCTCTGCATGGGTTGACGCGGTGCCAGCCGCAGCGCTCTTTGGCCAGTCACAACTGCGCCAGTCGTCCGTGAGCGTCGGGCGCGCGCGGTATTCGTATCGTTAACCGCATTTCGGATCGCGGGAGCTCAGACCCATGCCGCAGATCGGCTTCTATTCCGGCTCGTTCGATCCGGTGACCCTCGGGCACACCGACGTCATTGCGCGAGCGATCTCGGTTGTTGATGAGCTGGTGATCGGTGTCGGCGTGCATGCCGGCAAGACGCCGCTGTTCTCCGCGGACGAACGCATCGCGATGATCGAAACCGATGTCGCACCGCTTCGCGAGAAACACGACATCGAAATCCGCGCCGTCCCGTTCGACACGCTCGCGGTTCACGCCGCAGCCGCCGAGGGTGCGAGCCTCATCATCCGTGGTCTCCGGGACGGCACCGACTTCGATTATGAAATGCAGATGGCGGGCATGAACTCGCAGATGGCACCGCAGATTCAGACGGTTTTTCTGGCAGCCTCACCGGAAGTGCGGCATATCGCTGCCAATCTCGTCCGGCAGATCGCCGCAATGGGCGGTGACGTGACCCCGTTTGTATCGGATGCCGTCGCCGCGCGTTTGAAGGAACGCTTTGCTTAGGCACGTGCATTGGGCAGACAGAGACCGCCGACAGCACCCACGTGCGCACCGGCCGTTTGAGGAGAAGTTTCGTGATCAAAAATTCCGTTCGGTTCGTCGTGATTGCGGCGGCCATGACCTTCGCCGGTCTCGCGCAGGCCGCTGAGAACCTGGTCCTCGAACTCAACCAGGGCGGCGGCACGAAGAAGGTTGTCATCGAGCTAAAGCCTGAGATCGCGCCGAAGCATGTCGAGCGGGTCAAGAAGCTCGCGAGTGAGGGCTTCTATGATGGCGTCGTGTTCCACCGCGTCATCGACGGCTTCATGGCGCAGAGCGGCGATCCGACGGGGACCGGCACAGGCGGCTCGAAGTATCCCGATCTGCCTGCGGAGTTTTCGAAGGCCCAGTTCAAGCGCGGGACGGTCGGTGCAGCGCGGACTGCCAATCCGAATTCCGCGAACAGCCAGTTCTTCATCTGCTTTGCCGACAATAGCTGTCCGCATCTGAACGGCCAGTACACGATCTGGGGTCAGGTCGTCGAAGGAATGGAAGCTGTCGACAGCATCAAGTCCGGCGCCGGCGCGAATGGTCTCGTCAGCAATCCCGACAAGATCGCGAAGGCCTATGTCCAGTAATACGAGCTAGCGCTGCTCGCGCCTCGATTGATGCCGCGCACGAGCTGTCGCATCACCACAAACACACCCTTCTCAAGAAACGAGACACCAGGTCCATGGCTGACATTAAAGATCCCGACAACACGCTCATCCTCGAGACGAGCAAAGGCACCGTCACGATCGCACTTCGTCCGGATCTTGCGCCCGGTCACTGCGACCGGATCAAGACGCTGGCCAAGGAAGGCTTTTACGACGGCATCAAGTTTCACCGCGTCATCGACGGCTTCATGGCCCAGACCGGTTGCCCGCATGGCACCGGCACCGGCGGTTCGAGCTATCCGGACCTGAAGGCGGAGTTCAACGACGGCAAGCACGTCCGCGGCACGTGTTCGATGGCGCGTGCGCAGAACCCGAACTCGGCGAACAGCCAGTTCTTCATCTGCTTTGGCGACACCGCCTTCCTCAACGGCCAGTACACCGTCTGGGGCGAAGTCATCGACGGGATGGACGCCGTCGACGCCCTGAACCGAGGCGAGCCCCCGCGCGATCCAGACCATATCGTCTCGATGAAGGTCGCAGCCGACGCCTGATCGGGCCAATGACGAACGGAGTGGTCCGTTGATCCTTCAGCGCGCGGTTCTCGTGC
>JBCBXS010000540.1:0-515 GCA_039816475.1 Pseudomonadota bacterium
CCCCACGATCAGCGCGGTCGTGTCCACGCCCGAGCCCGAGGGGATCGACAGCGTGTCCATATTGGTCGCGCTCACGCCGTCAAATTCGCCTGCGGTATAAAGGTTGATCGATTCCACGTAGTCGTTGATCTGCACGATCTCGACATCGATGCCATAGCGCTCGGCCCAGCGGTCCATGATGCCGCTCTCTTCCAGATAGCCCCAGGGCATCCAGACGACATAGATCGACCAGGCAACGCGGAATTCGGTCCTCTCTTGTGACTCAGCGGCCTTGGGCGTGACAGCCAATGCGAGGGCCGCGGCGGTGGCGGCAAGGGTGGGTCTTAACATCTCAATTCCTCCGAACATGTTTCACCAAACATTCGGCCAGGCATTGAGAAGGTCGGGGAGCGGCCGAACTGGACGCGCATATGTCTCCCGGGATTTTGGCCCGCCGTGTACCGGGCGGAATTTGCCGCTCGGCTGCATTTCTCGGACCAGACCCCAGTGTAATGGGCGGAACCCTAAACGCTCTG
>JBCBXS010000541.1:0-509 GCA_039816475.1 Pseudomonadota bacterium
CGGATCAGCGGTCTTGTTAAAGCGGCGGATGCCGCGCGCACCGGGTTTCATTTTAAGCAGCACGGTCACGAAGCGCGGCGATGTATTGGACGCTTTCAGCGCCGGCGATCGCGCGGCGAAGGTGTTCGGCTCGGAGGCAGGCCGCAGCACGGTGCGTGGTTCCGCCTCCGCTGCCGCCTCACCCGTCAATGGCGGGTTTTTCGAAAGCAGCTTGGGATCACGGGTCCAGGCACGCTGGTAATCACCGTCGCGCGGGTCGCGCTTCTGGACCGCCTCACCTTGCACGTCGGTACCCGTTTTGGCGGACTGCTTCTCGGCGCGGGCGGGCCCGAAAACATCTGCAAACGGATCGGAGGCATCCCGGGGCTTCGCGGACGCTCTTTTGATGTCAGAGGCCTTCGCCGGCTGGGCGTTCGGGCGGATGCGTTGCACCGGATCGCCCGTGGGCCTGCGCTCCGTGGACTCGCCCGCGATCTGCGGAACGGAATCGGTGTTCTCTCGCGACACGC
>JBCBXS010000054.1:0-11575 GCA_039816475.1 Pseudomonadota bacterium
GGGCGTCCCAGACATAACGATAGGCGTCCGTCGTCAGGCCGTCGTGAGGGATCGTAAACGCGATCGCTCGGAGTGTGAGTGCGTTGCCGAGGATGACAAGGAGTGCCGGCAGTTGGCCTGCGCGGCCCGTCTCGTTCTGAGGGACGCAGGCTGCGATCCAGGCCGCGAACGCGTAGACCGCGCCGAACGCGATCACCCTTGCGACGTAGCCGTCGAAGTCGCGTGCCGCGATCATGGGTGCGATCGCAAACAGCAGCCAAATGCAAAGCCCGACGCCGATGACCGCAAGGATCATCGCACGCCGGGCTTGCCTCACAGCCGGTCGCCTCGCCGACGTCAGACGGCTGCCAGCGCTTGGTCGATATCGGCAATGATATCGGCCTTGTCCTCGATGCCGATGGAGAGGCGGACGACCTCGTTACCGGCACCGGCGGCGGCGCGTTCGTCATCGGTCAACTGCCGGTGCGTGGTCGATGCCGGGTGGATGACCAGCGAACGCGTGTCGCCGATGTTCGCGAGGTGGCTCAGCATTTCGAGGCCTTCCACAAACTTCACGCCAGCGTCGTAGCCGCCCTTCAGGCCGAACGTGAACACAGCGCCCGCACCCTTCGGGCAAAGCTGCTGCTGCAGGGCGTGGTTCTCGTGATCCGGGAGACCGGCGTAGTTGACCCACGCAACCTTGTCGTGGCCCTGCAGATGCTTTGCGACAGCAAGCGCGTTTTCGCAGTGGCGCTCCATCCGCAACGGCAGTGTCTCAACGCCGTTCAGGATCAGGAACGCGTTCATCGGCGCGATCGAGGGGCCGAGATCGCGGAGGCCCATCACGCGGCAGGCGATGGCGAATGCGAAGTCGCCAAACGTTTCACCGAGCTTCATGCCGTTGTAGGACGCATTGGGCTCAGCCAGCGTCTTGTACGTATGCTTTGCGCCCATCCAATCGAACGTGCCGCAGTCGACGATGATGCCGCCGATCGAGTTGCCCTGCCCGCCGATAAATTTGGTCAGCGAGTGGATGACGATATCCGCGCCGAACTCTTTCGGCTGGCAGAGGTAGGGCGTTGCCATCGTGTTATCGACGATCAGCGGGACGCCGGCGTCTTTCGCGACCTTCGCGATTGCAGGCATATCGACGACGTTGCCGCCCGGGTTCGCCATGCTCTCGATGAAGATCGCGCGCGTCTTGTCGGTGACGGCTGCGGCAAACGTCTCGGGCTTTGCGGCATCCGCCCAGACGACGTTCCAGCCGAACTTCTTGTAGGCGTGATTGAACTGATTGACCGAGCCGCCATAGAGCTGGCGGGCTGCGATGAACTCATCGCCCTGTTCGAGGAGCGTATGGAACGTCAGAAACTCGGCGGCATGGCCGGAGGCCACTGCAAGCGCCGCGGTCCCGCCCTCGAGCGCTGCGACGCGCGATTCGAGCACCGCCTGCGTCGGGTTCATGATGCGGGTGTAGATATTGCCGAACGCCTCGAGCCCGAACAGCGAGGCTGCGTGATCGGCGTCGTTGAAGACGAACGATGACGTCTGATAGATCGGTGTCGCGCGCGCGCCGGTCGACGGATCGGGCGCTGCGCCGGCGTGGATCGCGAGCGTCGAGAAATTGGGTGTACGGCTCGGTGAAGCGTCCTGCATGGCGGGCTCCCATCGGTCAGGTTGGTCTTCGGGTCAGTCGCAATCAGCCATCGCCCTCGCATGCCGGCCAGACTGGGCCGGATCGGGCATAGTGCCGTTGCAGAGCCTCCAAATCCTCCGCGGCCAGGCCATTGTCAACGGAAACGCACCGCCGTTGCAGCACCCGAGGGGTCACGACGGCGCGACCTGATTTCAAGTTTCGGCCGACGCCTCGAATGGTTTTGCGCAATCCGGGTTGCGGCCAGCCCGGCTTCGCTAGCCCCGCATGTTTCTGCGAAAAATCGCGTGAACGCCGCTGCGATCCTCCGTACGCCTGTAGCTCGACTGCCACTAAGAGAGGCAGTCTGCCGTTCTGTCGTGCAGTTTTTCGAGTTCTCTGATAAGGCGCGGTGCGGTTGCCGCTCGGGGAACCTACAAGATCTCAAACGGGGAAGATCGATGGAATTACTGATGCAATTTCTGCCGCTGATTACCGGCGGCGCAGGGGGCCTGGTCGGCGGTAACATTCTGGGCGCGCTGTTCCGCAAGGGCGGCATGGGCGTTGGATCAAGCTCGTTGATCGGCATCATCGGCGGTGCGCTCGCCACGCAGTTCCTCGGTCCTGAGATGGGCAACCTGGTGGGCACGCAGATCGGGCCCGCAACGGCGGGTCAGACCGACCTGACCAGTATTCTCGCGAACTTCGGCGCTGGCGCTGCCGGCGGCGGCGGCCTGTCGATCGTCTTCGGGATCATCCGGTCGCTGTTCGGCGGCCGTCGCTAGTCTTGGCGGTCGGGCCGGAGCACACGCCGCTTCGGTCCGGCGGCTCGCTCACTCCTAGAGCGTTTCGAGAAACGCCTGCAGCGCGGCGCGCTCCCGCGGCTTCAAAGTGAGATCGCGGCGCACGTTCGTTGCAATACTGCCGCGCCTTTCAAACCCGCCCGCGTAATGCGCGATCACATCGGCGAGCGAAGCCTTGCTTCCGTCGTGCATGTAAGGCGCCGTCTTCGCGACCTGACGCAGGGTCGGCGTCTTGAACGCCTTCAGCCCCGGAACGCCGCCGGCCACCGCGCCCCGGCCGGGGTCATTACCCGGCAAACCGACATCGTGGAACTTGTCGTCAGTGAAGCGCCACCCGCGATGGCAGGTCGCGCAATTGCCCTTGCCGGTGAAGATGCGGAAGCCGTCCCGGGCAGTCTCTGAAATAGCCGTCGGGTCGCCATCAATCCATCGGTCGAACGCCGTGCGAGGCGGCGCGAAGCTGCGGACAGCCGTCGCGAGTGCTTGCGTGATCGTCCCGCGGTCAATGCGGCCGCTGCCCGGAAATGCCTTTGCGAACCGCGCGCGGTCGTCGGCCTCGCGTTCGAGCTTGGCTATGAGACCGGGCCAGGTCGCGCCCATCTCATCGGCGGACGTAATCGGACGCTCGAACTGTTCTGCGAGAGAGGACGCGCTGCCGTCCCAGTTGAACAACTCAGCTTCACCAATGCCGAGCAGCGTTGGCGTGTTGCGTTGGAGCGGGCCGCTGCGTCCGCGCGCACGGGGACGCCCGTCGGTGAGAGTCGGCCCCGCGTGACACGTCGCACAGGACCAAGCGTTGTCGACGGACAGCCGCGGATCATTGAACAGCTTCAGGCCCAGCGCCAGCCGCGCGCGCGCTTCAGCTGTTCCGGGCTCAGCGATCACCGGGCGCTTGAATTCCTGCAGCCAGACATCAGCCGGCAGTTCGCGGCGATCGGCCGTCTCGTCGGCTGAGCGTGCAGGCACCGTCGCCCCGAACAAGCATACCGCGACCACGACCGCCGCCGTCGCATGAGCCCAGCGCACGCGCCATCTGCTAACGCTCACGCGCACCCCGGATCCGATGCTGCTGCACGCCACCCGGCGCGAGCAAAGGACGCTGGCTCGAGATCACGCCGGAATTGACGCCGGCCCATCCGATCTCGCCTGAAAGCCGCCCATACTCAATCTTCGGGCACCGGTTCATGACGACTCTCAGCCCTGCCCGTTCTGCGCGCTCGGCGGCCGCATCATTGCGAACCGACAACTGCATCCAGACGACCTTGATCTGTTTCTCGTCCTTAAGTGCGATCGTCTGGTCGACGATCTCTCCGGCGGCGTCCGAATTGCGAAAGATGTCGACGAGGTCGATCGGCGCCGGAACATCAGCGAGGTCGGCGTAGACCGTCTGGCCGAGCAGCGTCTTGCCGGCGAGCCCAGGATTGATCGGGTGGACCGTGTAGCCCTTCTGCAAAAGATACTTCAGGACGAAGTAACTCGGCCGGCTTGTGTTCGCGGACGCACCGACCATCGCGACGGTTCGCGTTTCAGAGAGGATGCCTGCGATATAGGCGTCGGCGTAACTGTCGTGGTTCATGTCTCAGCCGACTGTTTGGTCTCAAGCGCCATCAGGCCATTGTCATCGAGTGCCGCGAACGGGTTGTAGGCGACTTCCCAGAGATGCCCGTCGGGGTCGGCGAAATAACCTGAATAGCCGCCCCAGAAGACCTTCTGCCCCGGTTTGGTGATCGTCGCCCCAGCGCCCGACGCAAACGCCAGCGCTTCGTCGACTTCAGTCTCGGTTGCGACATTGATCGCCAACGACGTAGCACCGGCAACGGACGCCCGCTCGGCGACGGCGGCATCTTTTGCAAGCTCTGCCGCCGGGAAGAGGCCGAGCACGACGTTGCCGAGCTGAAAGAACGCGACGGTCTCAGAGCTCATCGCAGCTTCAGTAAAGCCGAGACGGCCGTAAAACGCGCGCGACGCCGCGAGGTCCGCGACGCCAAGCGTTGCAGTGTTGATGCGGGCTGGGAGCCGATCAATCACGGCTTCCCCCACTCCGGCTTCCGCTTTTCGAGGAAGGCACCAATCCCTTCTTCCGCATCGCGAGCGAGCATGTTGGTGGTCATGACCTCGGCGGCAAACGCGTACGCCTCCGGCAACGGCTTCTCGACCTGCTCGTAGAAGGCGCGCTTGCCGATCGCGATCGTTTGCGCGCTCTTCGATGCAATTTGCGCGGCGAGCTCATGCGCGGCGGCCAGCGCTTCGCCCTCTGCCACACAGCGGTTGATGAGGCCGATGTCGGCTGCCCGCGCGGCCGGGACGAGGTCGCCGGTCAGCAGCATCTCCATCGCGTGCTTCCGGGCGACGTTCCGCGAGAGCGCCACCATCGGCGTCGAACAGAACAGACCGATATCAACACCGGGCGTGCAGAAATTCGCAGCATCTCCGGCGATCGCGAGATCGGCTGTCGCAACGAGCTGACAACCGGCGGCTGTGGCCGTGCCTTCAACGGCTGCGATGACCGGCTTCGGGCACGTGACGATTGCCATCATCATCGCCGCGCAGTTGGTCATTGTCTCCGCGAAGAACGCGCGGCCATGATCGGCGTCGCTACGATGCGCCGTCAGTTCCTTGAGATCATGGCCTGCGCAGAACACCGGTCCCTCGGCTGCCAACACGATTACCGACACGTCTTCGCGGTGACCGAGGTCATCGATCGCGCCGTGTAGCGCTGCGATCATGTCGAGCGACAGGGCATTTCGCGTGCGCGGCCGATCAAGCGTCACGGTCGCGACGCCGTCGCTCACTCCGGAAACCCTGATTGGCGCATCGCCCGGTGCCGCGTCCTGCATGTCGTCTCCGTTCGCTTCGGTGCGCGGGGCGCTTCACGCGGGCCCACGCGGTCGGGGTGCGCCCCGGACCCCTAGTTGATCACGCCTTCGATCTCGCGGGCAAATTTGCGGACGACCTCGATGTTTTCCGGATAGGCGACGGCGGGCGTGCCTTCGATCGCCGCTTCCAGGTCCTTGATCAGTTCATCCCGTTCCTTGTCCGTCAGGGTCTCGTCCTTGCGGATGTCTTCGATGTCGGCGCGCATCAGGTCTCGCGGGTCGGCATACTTGCCCGTGTCGGGATCGATGCCGGAAATCACCAGCGTGATGTTGGCGGCGATATTGTCGAACTCGGCAAACGACGCGTAGCCATTCTCCCGGGCAAGCGCTTCGAGCTTCTGGACCACCTGTTCGTCGCCCTGCGCTCCCGACGCGCCGGCGCTTTCGAGGCTGCGGGCGAGTTCGGTCAGCACCTTCTGCATGGCGATGAAGCCCTGGACATGTTGCTCGGTCAGGCGGACCTGCTTAATCGTCGGCGAGGCCTGCGGCGTCTCCGCTGCAGCGGGCGTCGCGAACAGGAGCGCGGTGAGCGATGCCGGGCCGGCAAGCGTGAGCGCAAGACAGATGGCGAGAGGCTTCATCAACATGGTCATCGATCCACTTCTGCGTTGGCCCTGCCCGTCACACGGTGACGCCGAAATCGCATCGGGCCGGTGCTATAACTATGCGACGACTTGAGGCGCACCGATGACATTCGAAAGCGCCGCAACGGCAGATGAACAGGCGCGCATCGCAAACGTCGTCGCGCTGCTCGACACACACTTCCCCGAAGTGAAGAACAGCGCCGACCTCGAGATTTTGCGGCTGAGCGATGATGCAGCCCGCGTGCGGCTGATCCCGGGGCCGAACGACACCCGGCCCGGCGGCACCGTCTCGGGCCCGACCATGTTCACGCTTGCCGACGTCTCAGTCTACGCGCTGCTGCTTGGTATCCGCTCCGAGCGCGCGCTGCAGGCCGTCACGACATCGCTGACGATCAATTTCCTGTCACGGCCGGTGCCGGGTGGCCTCGTCGCAGATGCGCGGTTGCTCAAGCTTGGCCGCCGGCTCGCGGTCGCCGATGTCCTAATCAGGGCCGAAACGGACGGCAAGGCGATCGCGCAGGCCTCGGCGACGTACGGCATGCCGCCAGACAATCTACCCTCAACGGCAGCTAAGGTAATATGATACCGTGTCTCTAAGCTGCTGATTTCACGCGGTTTTCATTTTGTCATTGACGGGATTTTGCAGCCCGCTTACACGCACGGTTCCGATTGCGTGCGTCACCGTTTCGGTCGCACATTTCCCAGGACACACCCATGCGAACCTACAGCGCCAAACCTGGCGAGGTGGAGAAGAAGTGGATTTTGATCGACGCGGAAGGCCTCGTTGTCGGCCGGCTCGCCTCGCTCATCGCCACCCGTCTCCGCGGCAAGCACAAGCCGACCTTCACACCGCACGTCGACACCGGTGACAACATCATCGTCGTCAACGCCGACAAAGTCGTCTTCACCGGCAACAAGTACACCGACAAGAAGTACTACCGGCACACAGGCTATCCCGGCGGCATCAAAGAGCAGACGCCGCGGATGATCATCGAGGGCCGCTTCCCGGAGCGCGTCGTCGAGAAGGCCGTTGAGCGTATGCTCGCGCGCGGGCCGCTGCAGCGGAAACTGATGCGCAACCTCAAGGTCTACAAAGGCCGAGAGCATCCGCACGAAGCCCAGAACCCGGAACCGCTCGACGTTGCGAGCCTCAACCCGAAGAACAAGAGGTCGTAATGGCTGAAGAGACGACAACGGTCGGCAGCCTCGAAGAGCTCGGCCAGTCCAGCGCTGCGACGACAACTTCCGACGCACCTGTCTACGAGCAGAAGCTGGATGCCCACGGACGCGCCTACGCGACCGGCAAACGGAAAGACGCCGTCGCGCGCGTCTGGCTGAAGCCCGGCAACGGCCGCATCACCATCAACAACCGCGAATACGACAAGTACTTCGCACGGCCGGTTCTGCAGCTTCTGCTGCGCCAGCCATTGCAGACGGTCGAGCGGGTTGATCAGTACGACATCATGGCGACGGTCCGCGGTGGTGGGCTTTCCGGCCAGGCCGGCGCGGTCCGTCACGGGATTTCGAAGGCGCTGACGCACTACGAGCCAGAGCTTCGCAGTCCGCTGAAAAAGGGCGGCTTCCTCACGCGCGACAGCCGCGTCGTGGAGCGGAAGAAGTACGGTAAGGCCAAGGCCCGTCGCAGCTTCCAGTTCTCGAAGCGCTAAGGCGCCGGGCGCGCAGCACCCGGCACCAGCCGGATTCGATCGCGCCGCACCCGGACAGCACACGATTCAGATGATCAGTCGGCCGGAACGCTGTTCCGGCCGATTTTTCTTTGCGGTCGACGGATCATACGTCCGCAGCGCTTGAGCAAAGTCTCATCTCGCAATAGACACTGTTCCAAAGCGCGGAACTTTGAAGTCCGCCGTTGGGGGAACATCCATGCTCGAAGCGGTGCCGAACGTTGCCGACCTGATGGCCTCGCTTCAGGCGGAACTCGCCAACATCACCTCGCCTGAGTGGTGGCGGGCGAACGCCTGGAACATCTGGAACATTATCGTCATCGACGTTGTGCTCGCGGGCGACAACGCGATCGTGGTGGGCCTCGCCGCCTCGCGGGTCGCCCCGCACATGCGCTCGAAGGTGATCTTCTGGGGCATCGCCGGCGCCGTCATCCTCCGCATCTTCTTTGCGTTGATCACGGCGCAACTGCTGCAGATCATCGGCATTCTGGTGATCGGCGGCCTGCTGCTGCTGTGGGTCTGCTGGAAGATGTACCGCGAGATCGCAGCCGCCGAAGCCCCGAGCCTCGATGACGTCGAAGCGGGCCTCTCGAGCGAGCGGGTACCGGAAGGCGGCTACGTCGGCTTCTGGACGGCCATCGTCAATATCGTCATCGCCGATGTTTCGATGTCCCTCGACAACGTTTTGGCCGTCGCCGGCGCGGCCAAGGGCTCGAACCTGGTGCTGGTCTTCGGCCTCGCCGTCGCGATTGTCCTGATGGCCGTCGCCTCGCACTTCATCGCGCGGCTTCTGGTCAGATACCCTTGGATCTCGTGGGTCGGCCTGCTGATCATTCTCTATGTCGCGCTCAGTATGATCTATGAGGGCGGCCACAAGGTTGCCTGCGCCGCCTACGCCATCGGCTGCGAGGAAACGCTGGCGTCGCTGATCAAAGCCTCGGTGTTTGGGAACTAGTCGAACCGCGTTGACGTAGGCATCCTAATCTTAGCGAGGGGTCTCTACGATGAACGCGATCAGACGAGCGACTGCTGCGGCCACCCTCGTGCTGTCGAGCCTTGCTGTGTCGGCAGCGAGTGCGGCCTCAATTGAAGCCTCGTTCATCGAAGGCGCACCGAAGGACCGGTTTGTTATTCGCAACAGTGGCCCGTGCCCGCTGGCGGCCAGCCGCATCACGATCGACCTCAACGGCTCGCGCGGCGCGCTGATCTTCGACACGACGGGCGCGGGTGCCGGTGTCGAAGTATTCCAGCCCCTCGAGATCGTCGAAGGCCGGGCGCAACTGACGTCTGTCCCTAAAGTGCGCGACGGCGACCGCAGTATCGCGTTGGATGTGCGGGTGCTGTCGCCCCGCGAAGCTGTCGCCTTTACAATCGACGTCGACGACACGCTGACCAATTCGGCGCTCGGCCAGATCCGCGTGGCCGACAGCGAGATCGAAGGCGCAGTTCTTCGCGTGGAAACTGCAGGCGACACACGCACGGCCACGTTCGATCAATCGTCAGCAGCCCGCATTGATCTTCCGGGCTGCACAAGCTAAGCCGCAGCGCAGATGCAGATGGCGCGTTGATGAGAGACGCGTCCTCAACGAAGCAGCAGGCGACTGATGACCGCGCAGCCGGGATCGAAGCGACGACGATAGTGCTTTCGGCATGTATTGCGCCTTAAGCGCGCCACGCGCTTGCGCGCCGCCTTTGTCTTCGTCCGATGCCGCTTCACCTCGACTGCGAAAGCTCTGCTGCCATGTCCGCTGACACCGCCACGCCCGCGACTGCGACCTCCAAACCTCAGACCGTCTTTATCGACGGCCAGGCCGGCACCACCGGTCTCGACGTCGCAAGCCGCCTTGCTGACGTCGACGGCCTGACCATCGTCGAGATCAGCGAACAGGATCGCAAGAACGCCGACGCCAAACGCGCGCTCCTCCGCGACGTCGATCTGGTCGTCCTCTGCCTTCCCGATGATGCAGCCCGCGAGACCGTCGCGATGGCCGACGGACTTGCGAACGGCGGGCCGGTGATCGTCGATGCTTCGACCGCGCACCGGGTTGCCGACGGGTGGACCTACGGGTTTGCTGAACTGAGCCGCGGCCAGGCACAGGCGATCCGCGAATCGCAGCGCATCGCCAACCCCGGCTGCTATCCGACCGGCGCCATCGCGCTCATCCGGCCACTCGTCGATGCAGGGCTGATCCCACCCGGCCAGGCGATCACGATCAATGCGGTCTCCGGCTACTCCGGCGGTGGCCGGCAGATGATTGCTGCGTACGACAGCGGCGAGGTACCTCCGTTCGAGCTCTATGGCCTCGGGCTGGCACACAAGCACCTGCCCGAGTTGCAACGCTATGCGAGCCTTGCCCGCCCGCCGATCTTCGTGCCGTCGGTCGGCAACTTCCGACAGGGAATGCTGGTGTCGATCCCGCTGTTCCTCGACACGCTCCCCGTCCGGCCGTCGGCAAGCGACCTGCGGTCGGCGCTGGCGGACCACTACGAGGCGACGGCGATCACAGCCGACCGCACGGTTCGCGTCGCGACGTCCGATGATGCGGAGGCGAGCGCCAAACGGCTTGCCGCAGATACGCTGGCGGGCACCGGCGCGCTGGAGCTGTTCGTGTTCGGGAATGCCGACGAGACGCAGGCGGTGCTGGTCGCGCGTCTGGATAACCTCGGCAAAGGGGCGGCTGGTGCCGCCGTCCAGAACATCAGGCTCGCGCTCGGTCTGCTGTGACGCCGATCTCCTGACCGTCAGCGCGTTGGCGCGGCTGGGGCGCTGCGCCCGTGCCGATACCACGCCATCGCGTGCGCAACGGCAATCACGAGCACGACTGCCGCGCCACCCTGGTGGATCAGGCCGAGCCCGATCGGGATCGCACCTTCAGCTGCCACCAACGTCCAGACACCGAAGATCGCCTGTACGATGACAGCGGCGAGAAGCAACAGCGCACCGGCGCGGAGGCCCGTGTCGCCGGTCCACCGCCATGTGAGCACCGCATGTCCAATCGCGGCGGCAAGAAGGACGTAGGCACTGATGCGGTGATTGAACTGGATCGCGGTGATGTTCTCGGTTGCGTTGAGATACCAAGGCTCAAGCATGAGCAGCCCGTCGGGCACAAAAGCGCCGTCCATCAACGGCCACGTATTGTAGGTAAGCCCCGCTTTGGTCCCGGCGACGAACGCGCCGAGCGCCACCTGTGCGTAAACCAGCACGACGACCGCGACGGCCGCTGCCAACCCAAGGCCCAGTGCGCCTGATCGACGTTCTTGCGCAAGGCTCAAGTGAGAGGCCGCGGGCCGAAGCGCGCAGTAGGCGACCGTCAACAGACCGAGGATCAGAAACGCAAGCGACAGGTGCATGGCGAGGCGGTACTGGCTCACGTCGATCCGGTCGACGAGACCCGACTGGACCATGTACCAGCCGACAAATCCCTGCAGGCCGCCGAGCACGAGCAGCGCCAGCAACAACGGCTTCATGCGGGACGGGATCTGCCCGCGCATCCAGAAAATCGCGAGCGGCAAGGCGTAGGCGATGCCGATAAACCGGCCGAGGAACCGGTGGCCCCACTCCCACCAGTAGATAAACTTGAACTCGGCGAGCGACATGCCGGCGTTCACTTGCGTGTACTCGGGGATGAGTTTGTATTTTGCGAAAGCTGCGGCCCAATCCGCATCACTCAGCGGCGGGATCGCGCCGAGCAGAGGCAGCCATTCGGTGATCGAGAGGCCTGAATCAGTGAGCCGCGTCGCGCCGCCGACCACGATCATCCCAAGCACCAGACCGATGACGGCGGCGAGCCAGACCCGGACCGCCGTGCCGGCTGCGGCCGCGCTCCGTGTCGTCCGGGACGGGAACGCCTCAACATTTCCGATTGTTGTTGCCATATGTCGAAACAGGGTCCAGCGAGCTGCGGCGTGATCCCGGACCTATCCCGCAGCGTAACAGTCATCGCAATGCGCCCACTCATCGCGCCTGCGAAAGGCGGATTAGGCCACACCCGGGGCGGCCGGACGCGAGAATGCG
>JBCBXS010000055.1:0-4796 GCA_039816475.1 Pseudomonadota bacterium
CCCGGGGGCGAACGCGTCGGAGATGGCCGCTTCAGGTCGGAGGCTGCGATCATTTCGATCGCGATCGTCTCACCGAGGCCGCCGAGCCCGACGCGTTTGTCAGGCCCGGTCTGGAGCAGCCAGATCAACAGAGCCCCGTGCGCAACCGCCGCAACGCCGATCGCAACCGGCAGGATCTGTCGGTCGAGAACAGACCGGCGCGCCGGCGCGATCCAGCCGCTGTCGCCGGGCTCCAGCGCGAGCTCGGCTGGTGCACCGGTTGATCCGGGTTCGGTCGCGGTATCGTGAGCGACGGCCACCAGCTTCGGCGCACGAACGCGGGTCCGGCGCGCCGCCGCCGCGGCGGCAACGACAACGCTCGAAGCAGCCCCTTCATCTGACGCCTGCCCCGTCAAAGCCGGCGGTCCCCCTCGTCGCAGATGCGCTCGGCATCACGTCCTGCGTTGATGTCCGCGTTTGAGCGAGGGAGCAAGACCGGGCGCGCGGCCCGGTCCGACATCAGACGCCTACTCGGCGGCCACGACGGTTGCCTGCGGTGCCAGCGTGTCGAGAAACGTTGCGAACTCCGAGACCGGCCGTCGTGGCGTCCGGAAGGTATTCACGACTGCCTTGCGGTCGGGATAGCCAATCGCGAGGCCGGTCACCAAAGTTTCCGTCGGCGCGATGCCGAGGAGTGCGCGAATACGGTTCGGGTAATTACAGAAAGCCGCCTGCGGGCAGGCCTCAAGCCCCTCGCCGCGGGCCGCCAGCAGGATCGTCTGGATGAACGCGCCCATGTCGAGCCAGGCGCCCTGACCCATGTCCGCGTCCATCGTGATCATCAGCCCGACTGGCGCATCGAAGAACCGGTAGTTGCGGCCTTGCTGTGCCTTCGTCGCTTCGAAGTCGCCCTTCTGGATGCCGACGGTCTGATAGAGACCCCATCCGGTCTGGCGGCGGCGGGTGAGATACGGGTCGCGCCATTCGCTCATGTAATAGGCGTAATCGCGGGCATCTTCCGCGTCGCTCATGTAAGCGTCCGTGATGTCGTCGGCGAACGTGTCCCGCGCATCGCCCATCAGCACGTAGACGTGCCAGGGCTGGAGGTTTGAACCGTTTGGCGCACGTGCACCGGCTTCAAGAATGCGCTCGATCTGCGCGCGGGTTACCGGCTGGTCCCTGTCGAACGCGCGCACGCTTTGTCGTCCGTGGATGGCTTCAATTACGTCGATCACAGCAGCCCCCTCCTGTTCTCAGCACCGCGTATGATCCGGTGCATCACGCGTGTTGGTCGCACGTGATTTCAGTATGCGCCTTCGACGTTAGTCGTGTGACGTCCGTCGCATACCGACGTGCGACGTTCTGGACGCAGATCGTTTAAAGCTCGAACAATGACGAACGCTGACACGCACGCATCACCGACCTCGCAATCGCCACCTCGCGCTGCGTTGCGGTCCACCGTTTTCGGCACCGCAAAAACCATCGCGATTGGTGTCGTGGGGGGAGCGCTTTTTGCAAGCGTTGGCACGCCGTTACCCTGGCTCTCCGGATCCGCGCTCGCAGTCGCGATTGCAGCGCTCGCCGGACAAAAGCTCAACGTTGCCCCCTCCGTTCGAACACTGACGCTTGTGTTTCTTGGTGCGACGATGGGCGCAGCCGTCAAACCGGAGACGCTTCAGTCGCTTCAGCAGTGGCCGCTCAGTCTCGTCGGTCTCGGCGTCGCTGTTGTCGCGATGATGATCGCCTCGCAGCTTTATCTCCGCCATGTGCACGGTTTCGAGCCGACAACGGCGAAGCTCGCAGCGGTGCCCGGTGCGTTGCCTTACGTGCTCGCGCTGGCGGAAGCGGACGCCCGCACCGATGTCCGGCGCGTCGCCATCGTCCAGACGCTCCGACTGTCGTGTTTGTTGATGGCGTTGCCCGGCCTCTTTGCGCTGCTTGGCGTTGGTCAAGCGAACGGCGGCGCTGAAACCCCGCCGAATGCAGATCTGGCTGTGGCGGCACTCGGTGCCGAGGTGCTCGCAGATCTCGCAATTCTGTTTGCCGCTGCAGGCGTGGCGGCCTGGGTTGCCGCGCGCATTCGCCTGCCGGCCGGGGCTCTCTTCGGGCCGATGATCGCTGGTGCCGCGCTTTATGCGAGCGGCGCCGTCACCGCCGATCTGCCGGACTGGCTGATGCTGCCGGGCTTTGTCGTCATTGGCGCGATGGTCGGTGCGCACTTCGATGGGACGGACCTTCGCCTGTTCGGCGCAACGGTCGTCGCCGGCATCCTGTCGTTGGTCGTCGGCAGTGCTGCGGCGATGGCTGTCGCGATCCCCGTCGCCGCGACGCTCGGTCTGTCGCTGCCTCAGGTCTGGCTCGCCTATGCGCCGGGCGGCGTCGAGACGATGTCGATCCTCGCACTGGCGCTGGGCTTCGACGCGGCCTACGTCGCCGGGCATCACGCCGTGCGTTTTCTCGGGCTCGGTCTTCTCGTGCCGTTCTGGCTCGGTCGCCCGCCGGCGGACCAAGACGTTCCGTCGGACCGACCCAGGCCTTAGCCCATCGCGCGCGCAGTCGCACCGGTGCTCTAGTCGCCGATCACACGGATCGGTGCGCCGTCGAGGAACGCAGCCGTGCTCTCCGCCATACCCTGATACCAAGCGGCAAGGTTCTCGCGGGTCCAATAGCCGAGATGCGGCGTCAGGATCGTGTTCGGCAACTGACGCAGCGGATGGTCCGCCGGCAGAGGCTCGTCATCGAACACGTCGAGCGCTGCGCCTGCAATCTGACTGCTCTGCAACGCTTCGATCATCGCAGCTTCGTCGACAATCGGCCCACGCGATGTGTTGATCAGGAACGCGGTTGGCTTCATTGCCGCGAACGCACGACTGTCAATAAGGCCCCGCGTGCGCTCCGATAGCCGCGTGTGGATCGAGACCACATCGGCGTCGCTGATGAGCGTCTCGAACGTGACGCGCCGGGTGCCGCACGCTTCCGCTGCTTCGTCCGTCAGGTTGGTGCTCCAGGCGATCACGTTCATGCCGAGTGCGGTGCCGTATCGGGCAACGCGCGTGCCGAGCTTGCCGAGACCGATCAGTCCGAGCGTTTTGCCGGTGACTTCGAAACCGACCGTCGATTGCCAGCCACCGTCGCGCATGTTCTGCGCCTCGTGCGGGATATGTCGGAACAGCGACAACATCAGCCCGAGCGTCAGATCAGCGGTTGCGTGGCTGCGCGCCGGGGTGCCGCTGACGACGATCCCGCGCGCTTTGGCCGCCGCAACGTCGATGGCTGCATTCCGCATTCCGGCCGTGACAATCGCCTTCAAGTTCGGCAGTCGCCCGATGACCTCAGCGTTGAACGCGGTCCGCTCACGCATCAAACAGACCACATCGGCAGGCTGGAGCGCCTCGATCAGAGCGTCACCCAGGAGCGGGCGGTCGTGGACCGCTAGCCTGTGCTCAGACGTCAGATGCGACCAGTCGGCAAGGTCGGTTGCGAGGTTTTGGTAGTCGTCCAAGATTGCAATGTGCGCCACAGCTCAGGCCCTGCTCGGTTGCGGTTGGGCTCACGGTAACTCATCTCTTGTTATGTCGGGGCACGGTATCCTCCGGGCGCGCTGAGCCAGCGTTATCCGCCTCATGGAAGAAGGGACGACGTTAAGCGATGGCATTTCTGATCATCGCAGTCCTCGTGCTGTTGGTGCTCTCCGCGCTGCCCTCGTGGTGGGTGCGCAGCGTGATCTCGAAGCACAGTGCGGACCGGCCGGACTTTCCCGGCACCGGTGGTGAGTTCGCGCGGCATCTCCTGGCCGAGATGAAGATCAACGATGTCGGCGTCGAGGTCACCGACATGGGCGACCACTACGACCCGAAGGAGAAGATGATCCGTCTGCTGCCGCAGCACTACGACGGGCGATCATTGTCCGCGGTGGTCATCGCAGCACACGAAGTCGGCCACGCGATGCAGGATGCGACCGGCTATCGTCCGTTGAAGGTGCGCACGCGCCTTGCCGAGCAGGCAGCCGGCCTCCAGCGCGTTGCGATGATCCTGCTGCTCGCGACGCCGATCCTGATGATCCTCGCGCGCTCGCCGGCGATCCTGTTTCTGGAGATCGGTGCAAGTCTGCTCATGATCGGAATGACCGTCGTGATGCATCTCACAACGCTGCCGGTTGAGTACGACGCGAGTTTCAGGCGCGCGCTGCCGGTTCTGAAAGCGGGCGGTTATATCGCTGACCGCGATCTCGCCGATGCCCGGAAGATTCTGAAGGCGGCCGCGTACACGTATGTTGCGGCCGCAGCGCTCAGCCTGCTCGACATCATGCGCTGGGCGCGGCTTCTCCGGTTTTAACGCGTTCCGCCGCGCGACCGGTGCCATGGGCGCGGACGAACGAGAGCATGTCGTCAAACACCGGTGTCACCCAACGCAGCGGGCGAACCATCGCCATCACCGTCCCGCCGTGGGCGAGCAAGCCGTAGGTCTTCAACGTCACCTCAGCGCCGGCCTCCGACAACGCGTCGCGCATTGCAACGGAGGCGTTTGGCGTCACGAGCTGATCGCGGCTGCCGTGGATCAGCAGCGTCGGAGGGAAGCTACGACTTGCGAATGTGACTGGGCGAGCTGCGTCGGGGTTGTCGGTGGTGGTCGCGAAAATGTGGGCGGTCGTGTCCCAGGTGGTCGGGTCGAACGCGTAGGGCCCGGACATACCAACGAACGCTGACGGACGCGGCACGTCTCGTTCCAGCGCTGCGAGATATCGATCGTCGCCGATGAGCAGCGCTGCGATATGCGCACCGGCGGAGTGGCCGACGAGGACAGGTGCCGGTGCCTCC
>JBCBXS010000055.1:4896-11532 GCA_039816475.1 Pseudomonadota bacterium
TGCGCTGCGAGCGCCGCGCCGATTGCGCGGTAACACGCCTTCTCGCCGGTATCCCAACTGCCGCCGTAGATGAAATGCACGACCGGGTCGTCGGCCGCGGCACCCGCCTCTGGCTCGTAGATATCGCACTTAAGGCGCGGATGATCGCCGAACGGCACATCCTTCGTGATTGTCACGCCGCCGTCGGCGAGAAGCCTGCCGACCGTGATCTGCCAGGGCGTGCCGTCAGACGGCTCTTCCGGCGCCGAGCCCGCGCCTTCCGTGCGAGCGGACTCCGAAGTTTTGTGGGATCGCTCGGCGGCGACTGCGCGGTCCATACCGTCCGGCCTTCCGTGCCACTATGGTCAAGACGAGTGGCGCAATCGATGCGCACCCGCCTCTCATAATGGCAGACGACGAACTTCGGTTCAGTCGCGTCCGATCACAATGCGTCCTTCGCGGGCCGCCGGCTAATTCGCTTTGGGGTCCGTCAGGCGGATCGTCCAGTCGCGGGCCTCGCCGGTGTCGACCTCGTAAAAACCGGAGCGCTCATAGCCGCGGTCCGTGCATTTATCGACGCCGACAATTGAGAAGGATTTCGGTGCAGTGCACATCATGGTTTTGCCGGCCCATTCGCCGCCGCGCTCGTAGTCGACCGCATAGACGTAGATGAAGCGGCTCGGCACGCGGCCCTTCAGGAGCGTTTCGCAGGTCTTGGATGAGATGTTCCACCAGCCTTCCGTCGCCCACCCATTCGGCTTCTGGTAGCCGATCGCGACGCCGACCCGCGCGCCGGTTGCATTGCAGAGCTTGAGATCGGCCAACGCTGCTGTCGGCAGAAGGCCAAGAGCAAACACGGCTGCGACCGGCAGCAAATTCGCCGCGCCATGACCGCCCGCGCTCTGCCAGCCAGACCTCGATTTCCCGCGTGTCCTCATCCTGATCACGCAACCCCCTCCGCGATCTCAACCCCAATGCGGCGCTGCACTTGCGCTGTGCTCAAGGCACGGTCAAGGCGGCGATATGGCGTACCTGTTTCCGCCGATTCGCGAGCCTGCGCGCAGGCCGTGCGGCTTGGCCTTGCGAGAGCGGAGGCCTAACTGTGGGTAAGCCCTGGCTTCAGAGCCACACCGCTCCAAACTGATCGGATCCGGCAAAACAGGACTGGCGTTACAGCCGATCAAACAACTGAGCGCTGCTCGCCGTCCGCGTACGACGGTCACCCCCTTGACCGATGGCGACGTTCTGTTCGACTGCAACTTACGGGAGACAACCGAAGCGCTCGACCCGACCGGAGACTGATCGATGGCAACGGAAACGTCGAACGAAGCGGCGGCCGCGCGTGACGCAGCGCCGGTTCCCTACCGCTGGTCTGCCCGGATGTTTCATTGGGTGACGGTGGCAGCCATCGCCGTCATGGTCATCACCGGCAATTGGATGACCAACCGCGGCAACGCCGGCGTCTGGGATGATCTCACCAACGCGCTCTATTCAAGTCACAAGCTGCTCGGTTTCGTGCTGCTCTGGTTTGTGCTGCTGCGGTTACTCAATCGCTTCGTGTTCGGCGTGCCGCCCGAGCCGGCGTCCCTGACACCGTTTCAGCGTATGGCGTCGTCGGCGGTCCACTGGAGCCTGTACGCGGTTCTGATCGCGCTGCCGATTGCAGGCTGGGTCGGCGTTTCGATGTTCCCGGCCCTCAACATCTTCGGGGTGTTCAATTTGCCGTCGATCGCACCGGTCGATCAGGAGATGTCGAAGCAGGTGTTCGCGATCCACCACTATCTGGGATACGCGCTGGTCGCCTTGCTCGCAGTCCACATCGGTGCCGCGCTGTTCCATGCGATCGTCCAGAAAGACGGTGTTTTCCAGCGCATGTGGCCGACACGGGCCAAGAGCAGAAGCGACGGCCGCTAAGGCGATGGCGGGAGCGCAATCAGGTCCTCGTGGCCAACGAGGGTCACCGCATCATCCGCATGGCGCGTTGCGACCCAAACGTCAGCATCCGCGCGGCTGACGAAACTCGAGGCGACGGCGGCGTCGGCCCAACCGATGTCCAGCGCGCGCTGTAACGCCTGATGTTCCGACTTGATCACCCACGGGCTCGGCGCGCGCACGACCCCGTAGCCGACCGCTGCGAAGGCGTCGGCCAGCGCATCGGTTGCGCTGGGGCCGAGCGCTGTGCCCATGCCCTTGTCCGTCTCCTGATGCGCGTTGAAAGCAGACCGCATCGCGCCGTTCAGCTCATGCTCGGGAAACCACGCGGCGAGACCGTCATAGGTGAGCACCGTGTAAAACGCTGCGCGGGTTTTGGCGCAGGCCTCCGCGACGCGGGAAACAACTTCGCGGGACGTGACGTCAAACAGCGCAGATGCCGTGAGGAGATCGGCCGACGCGGCCAGCTCGGCGAGATCGGCCGAGTTGAGGTCGATCTGCCGTGTGGTGACCTCGGTCCCGTCGTGGGGCTCAGTGCCGGCGGCGACATCGAGCAGTGCCGGATCAATATCGCACAGCGTCCAGGACTGGCGGGCGGGCGACAGATCAGGCGCTAGCCCACGGTAGTTGGAGCCCGTCCCGCAGCCCAGATCGCAGATGCGCAGGTGATCGCGCCCGCGCAAATGCTCGATGAGCCGCATGCGCAAGCCGTGATTGACGCTCGCGTGGTCCACCGGTTCACGAAGTGCCAGCCAGTCTGCACTGAAGCCGCCGCTCTGCTCGCTCATGCTGCAAAACTCCGAAGGACGCCCGCGATGGTGCGCGTGGTGTCCTGCCATGTTGGCAGTGCTTGACCCGCCTGCCATGCGGCATCCGCGCATCGCGTTCTGAGCGTCGTATCACCGATCATCCTTGCAAGCGCGGATCTGAGTGCAACGGGATCGCCGGGCCCGACTTTGAGCGCTGCTGCGTCGGGCACGGTCTCGGCGGCGGCACCGCCGGTGGTGGCCACAATCGGCAGGCCGCTCGCCAGCGCTTCTGCAAGCACCATCCCGTAGCCTTCGTAGTGAGAGGAGAGGACGAACACGTCTGCGGCGGCGAAGCTCCTGTCTTTCGCGGCGTCGGAAACCCGGCCGGCGAGGCGCACGCGTTCGCCGAGGCCGTGCCGCGCGATGCCCTCGTGAAGCGCTTGTGTGACATCGCTTTGGCGCTCGGTGTCGCCGAGGATGGTCAAACGCCAGTCCTGATCGGTGAGCCCGGCCAGCGCATCGACCAACACATCGAAGCCCTTGCGCGGAGAGATGGCACCGACAGCCAAGAGTTCGATCGGCCCGTCCGGCTTCTGCGATCCGGTGCTGCGCTTGCGGGGTTCGGTTCCCGGAAGCGCAACGGTGATGCGGTCGGCTGGTACACCGAACGCCTCGATCAACGCGCGCTTTGTTGTCGGGCTGGCGGCGATGACGCAGTCGGCTGCAGCGAGCGCCCGGCGCTCTGATGCGATCAGTGTGTCCGCCGTCTCAGGGTCAAGACCGCTCTCGTAGCCGAGCGGATGATGCACAAGCGCGATCAACGGATTCGGGATCGCGGCGGCGAGCTCTCCGGGAAACGCTCCGAACGCCAGCCCGTCGATCATGATCGGCACGGCAGGCGTTATGCCCGCGAGCACCCGCTCGGTTTCGGCAATGTCGTTCGCTGTCGGAAACGGATAGCCGCCCGGCAACACCACGTGATCCGGTGCGACCCCGAACTCCGGCAATCGCGTAAGGACGGCGCGGGCGTAGGCGTACCCGCCCGTCTCGGTCGTCAGATCGCCGGGGATCGCGAAGGCAGCCTCAGTCGCGGGCGCTGTCATTCAACGGCCCCTCGAACCAGGCGCGCGCGAGATGGGTCTCTCCGAGCGTGACCCTCAGTTTCGAAAGCCCGTCTGCATCGTCTCCGAGGCGACCGGCGCGGACCGCCTCTGCCATTGCATCGAAGATGTGCTTGCACAGGAATTCGGTGGTCGTCAGCGTGCCGTCGAACTCTTCGATCGTGTCGAGATCCTTGTAGGCCAGCGGCTCGAGGACGGCTTTCAATTCGCTGCTGGCCTTGCCGATGTCGACGACGACGTTGTGCTTGTTGAGCGTCGGCCGGAAGAACGCGACATCGACCACGAACGTCGCGCCGTGCTTGCCGGCGGCGGGTCCGAAGAACGGATCGGGCAGGCTATGCGCGATCATAATGCAATCGCGGACTTCTACGGCGAACATGGCGGGCAGCCTCCGGCTTTCTGGACGTCGCCGCCCTTATGGCAACGGGCGGGCCGCTGCGTCACGTCCGAAAAGCGTCTGCGGCTGCGGGCCGCTCTCAAGGTCACGAACGCGAGCGCTCATAAGCAATGACAGGAGGCAGACCTGTGGCGGTGTCGCTCAGAATGTCAGCCATGCGCTCGGGCAGGTCATCGAACCGGACTTCGTCTTCGACCAGAGCGTCGAAGGCCGGCTCAGCGAGTATCTCGAGGGCCTTTCCGAGCCGGCGGCGGTAGTCCCAACGCGTCCGCTGTGGCTCTGCAATCTGCCCGACCTGGCTCGAGACGAGCTTCAGGCGTTTCGAATGGAACGCTCCGCCAAGCCCAACATTTATCTCGCGATCTCCGTACCAACTCACCTCACAGACAGTCGCCTCCATGCCAGCCGCCCGAATGGCACTCTGCAAGCCTCCGCCCGTCGCCGTTGTGTGGAAGACGACATCAGCCGCCGCGAGATCATCTGCATCAACGGGCATGGTGAACGGCACGCCGAGCGCGGCCGCCTCGTTTCGGGTCGCATCGCTTCGATCGACAACGCTGACGTCGGTGCCAAGGATGCGGCATGCGACCGCAGCAATGAGCAGCCCGACGATCCCTGCGCCGATCACAATCACGCGATCCCCTGGCAGGACGCGCGCATCCCAAACGGCGTTAAGTGCGGTCTCCACATTCGCTGCGAGGACTGCCCGCTTTGCCGGGACGCCGTCCGGAATCAAGACCACGTTATTTGCAACTGCAACAAAGCGATCCTGATGCGGGTGAAGGCAAAACACGAGCTTGCCATTCAGCGATTGCGGCCCATTTACGACGCGTCCGACCGCGCAATAGCCGTATTTGACTGGGAACGGGAACGCGCCCTGTTGGAGCGGCGCCCGCATCCTGTCCCACTCAGTTTCGGGGACGCGGCCGGTGAAGATGAGGCGCTCAGTCCCGCGGCTGATCGCAGAGTAGAGGGTTTCGACTTCGACGGCCTCGCCGTCAGCCAGTTTGGGTAGCTGCTCTTCGCGGAGAGCGACCAGTTCGCGGTCAACGTACCAAAGAGCACGAGCGATCTGATCGGGTGATGTGAGCGTTTGCGTCATCGGTTGTCCAACGCGGCGGATTTCCAAGGTTCTCTTGTCATAACAATAAGAAGAGATGCCATGAGCCAGAGCTACACGCCGGCCGCGACGTTTGAAACGCGCGGGTCGCCACGACGGGCGGGCCGCTACGGCCGTCAGTCGATGGTCACACTTCAACGTCGTCGCGCGTTTATGTTCGCGCTGAACGGCTTAACCTATGCAGCTCTCATCGGCGCGGTTGCCTACGTGCTGAGTTTCGGGGGCTGGACCGTTGTCGACGGGATCATGCTCGCCGCCTTCGCCGTCGGGGCTCCGTGGACCGTTCTCGGGTTCTGGAACGCCGTTGTCGGCCTGACGCTTCTGCATGGCTCCCGCGATCCGGTCGGCGCCGTTGCGCCGTTCGCGCAGTCCGGTGATGTGCCGTCGCCGGTGACGAGCGAAACCGCAATCTTGATGACGCTCCGCAATGAAGACCCGGGCCGCGCTCTCGCGCGCCTGTCGGTCGTCAAGCAGAGCCTCGATGTCACCGGTTACGGCGAGCGGTTTTCATATTTCATCCTGAGCGACACGAACGATCCAGCCGTCGCCGCCGCCGAAGAAGCTGGCGTTGCAGCCTGGAAAGCCCGCCTTCCCGAAGCGGAAGCGGCACGGATCGTCTACCGGCGCCGCGATGACAACGCTGGCTTCAAGGCTGGAAACGTCCGCGACTTCTGCGATCGCTGGGGTCAGTCCTTCGAATTCATGCTGCCGCTCGATGCGGACAGCCTCATGTCGGGCGATGCGATCCTCCGTCTCGTCCGCATCATGCAGACGCATCGGCGTATCGGCATTCTCCAGACGCTCGTCGTCGGTATGCCGACCGACAGTGCGTTTGCCCGCGTGTTCCAGTTCGGCATGCGCCACGGGATGCGCGCCTACACGATGGGTCAGGCGTGGTGGACGGGCGATTGCGGCCCGTTCTGGGGCCACAACGCGCTCGTTCGCATCAAGCCGTTTATGCGCCATTGCCATCTCCCGCTCCTTTCAGGCCGCGGTCCGCTGGGCGGCCAGATCCTGAGCCACGACCAGGTCGAAGCCACCTTGATGCGCAAGGGCGGCTTCGAAGTGCGCGTGCTGCCGATCGAAGATGGATCGTGGGAAGAGAACCCGCCGACGATCGTCGACTTCATGCAGCGAGACGTGCGCTGGTGTCAGGGCAATCTTCAGTATCTGAAGTTGCTCGACCTGCCGGGGCTAAAACCGCTGAGCCGCTTCCAGCTCGCTTGGGCCGTGCTGATGTTCCTCGGCATCCCGGCGTGGACGCTGATGATCGCGTTGCTCCCGGCGGCGGCGGCAGACGCGATGACCATTGCCGACTTCCCAGTTGAGCTGGCAGCT
>JBCBXS010000056.1:0-11412 GCA_039816475.1 Pseudomonadota bacterium
CGAGGCATGGTCCTCGGCGACGCCGAACAGCAGGAAGTATTTGGTCCGCTCCCAGTCCGGTTCGCCGAACTCCCAGAACGATCCGCCGAAGGTGTAGAGGCCGGCGGCTGCCATGTTGACGGAGCAGAACCCGCCGTGGGCTGCGAAATTCGGCGTGCCGAACTGCTGTGCAAACCAGCCGGTCAGCGCCTGGCTCTGATCGCGGCCGGTGAAAAACGCGAGCTTCTTCGGATCCGTCTTGCGGACTGTGCCAAGCCAATCCGTTGCGATGCCGAGCGCCTCGTCCCACGAGATCTCTTTGAACTCGCCGGACCCGCGCGGGCCAACCCGCTTCATCGGCGCTTTCAGGCGCGCCGGCGAATAGTGCTGCATGATCCCGGCAGAGCCCTTGCCGCACAGCACGCCCTTGTTCACCGGATGGTCGCGGTTGCCCTCGATGTAGCGAACCGCACCGTCCTTCAGATGCACTTTGATGCCGCAACGGCACGCGCACATGTAGCAGGTCGTTGTTTTGACCTCGTCGGCGGAGGGCTCGCTCAGGGCGATCTCAGGCTCGCGCAGGCTCATGGGCGTCGGGCGCTTTCTGGTTGGTTGGGCGAGCGACCTCATCGGCCACCGACCCAATTCGTCTCGGATAGTGAGCTAAAACGTATCGCAGGCTGACAACGAGCCGCCAAGCCCCCGCTTAGACTTAGCGCACACGCGGGCCGCGCTTGCGTCTTGCGACCACGGGTCCCAGTTTCGAGGGAGCCTACGCAAAAATCCGATGGAGACCCTGCCCATGTTGCTGCGGTTGCGTTCGATGCTCCTGACTGCGTTGCTTCTGTCCCTGCCCGTCACAGTCCCCGCCACCGCCCAGACGACCGGGCAATCGCCTCAGAAAAAGATCGCGCCGGACCGTTGTCTGGCGCTTGCCTCCGGCCCGCGGGTCCCGTCGCTGGTCCAGAAAGCTGCAGCGACGCCCGGCAAGCTTGCGCCCTATCAGGTCCGCGTCACGTTCCTCGGCCATGCGACGATGCTGATCGAGAGCCCCAAGGGCATTAAGGCTGCCACCGATTACTCGCTGCCGATCCCTGAGCCGAACCTGCCCGACATCGTGACGATGAACATCGCGCACGCTTCGCATTGGACGGACACGCCGCAGCCAGAGATCAAGCATGTCCTCCGCGGTTGGGACACGGCGACGGGTGCGAGCCTCCATGACCTCGTCGTCGAGGACATGCGCGTGCGCAACGTGCCGACCAACATCCGCTCGTGGGACGGCGAAACGCGCGAATACGGCAACTCGATCTTCGTGTTCGAGGTCGGTGCCATGTGCATGGCGCATCTCGGCCATCTGCATCACACGCTGACACCGCAGCAGCTCGCCAACATCGGCCAGATGGATGTCGTCTTCGCGCCGGTCGATGGCAGCTTCACGCTCGACTACCCCGGCCTGCGCGAAGTGCTGAAGGCGATGAACCCGCGCTACATCATCCCGATGCACTACTTCTCGACGTTCACGCTTGAGCGATTTCTGTCGACGGCGCGCGCCGACTACAAGGTGACGATGAACCCGTCGGCGACAATCGTCCTGTCTAAGGACCGGATGCCGGCGAAGACCGAGATCGTCGTGCTGCCAGGCTTTTGATCGCCCAGGCTTTTGATCGTCAGTGCCCACCGACCGCGCGGGCCTCAGACCCGCGCGGTCCAGCGCTGCTAGCGGCCTTTGAACTCCGGCGGGCGTTTCTCCATGAACGCACGTCGGCCCTCAACGTAATCTTCCGATGCGAAGCAGGCCGCCACCATCGCATCGAGCCGGGCCAGATCGCGCTCGGCTTCCGGCTTGGCCATCTCGCGAGCGACCGCCTTGATCGTCGCAACCGTCATCGGCGCGTTGCCTGAGATCGTCTCGGCAAGACTTGCGACGTGCGCGTCGAGTTCTCCATCGCCGACGAGCCGGCTCGCAAGACCGATCCTGAGCGCTTCGTCAGCGTTGATCCGTTCAGCGGTATAAAACAGCTCCATCGCCTTGGAGATGCCGACGATATCGGTGAGGCGTTTGACGCCGGTGTAGCCGTAGCCGAGCCCAAGCTTCGCCGCCGGGATGCCGAACTTCGCCGTATCGCTGATGATCCGCAGATCGCAGCAGACCGCGACGTTCACGCCGCCTCCGATACAGTAGCCGCGCACTTTTGCAATTGTCGGCTTCGGGAAGCCGTGCAGCGCGGTGTAGGCCGCAGCCGAGGCCGCGTTGTAGGTCGCAACGGCTTCAGCGCTCGCCCGTTCGCTTTCGAACTTCGAGATGTCTGCGCCCGACACAAACGCCTTGCCGCCCGCACCCTGGATGACGAGGACGCGCAAGGCCGGGTCGGCTGCGTACTGCTCCAGCAGCATCAACAGCCGCTGCCACATGGCGAGCGAGACCGCATTATGCTTTTCGGGGTTGTTGAATGTGATGGTCGCAACGGCGCCGTCGATGTCGGCGCGCAGTTTGTCTTCGACCGGGCGGTCAGCGGGATCGCTCATCCTTGGGGCCTCCTCAAGCGCTTTGGCGGGAAGCATACAGGATGGAGATCGCAATCGTCGCCAGTGTTTTAGGAAATCGCAGTGCGCCGTGCGGTCCACGCCCCGCAAGTTAGAGCAGGTCGATCTCAACCGGCAGGCGGCGGCGCTCCGTCAGCGACGGCCGCAGCACCGACGACTTGGCGAGCGTCATGGCGACGAGGTCTGAGAACATCTTCGCGTCGAGCGCATCCTTATGGATGCATTCAAGCGCACCGGCCTTCAGGATCTGCTCGCGCCGACCTGGCGGGATCTCACCGGTGACGACGACAACCTGCGTTTCCGTCTGCAACGCAAAGATGCGCTGCAGATTTGTGATCGCATCGCCGGTGCCCAAGTGATCGTCGAGCAGGAGCAGCGCGATACCACCGCGTTCGATCGCATCGAGCGCCGGCGTGATTTCGCCGAAGGTGTCGAACGTGATGGACGTGCGCATCTGCTGAAACGCAAGCCGCTTCAGCCACGCAAGGTCCATCGGGTTGTCGTCACAGGCTGCGAGATGCAGGGTCATGTCCGTCCCGTCCCAGGCCGTTTCACCCCCGGCCCTCCGATCACCGACCTTAGACGTGCGGACGTGAACGCCGCGCTAAGCAACTTTCGCGGATTTCGAACAAATCAATCTGCAAAGCGTCAGAAGCGGCGGTAGCCAGAGCGCGACAACGCTGGGATTTTGCTTGCGGGGGAGACCAGTGGCGCGGCAGCCGCGAAGCGGCGGGCAGTGGCAGCCCCTAGGGGAATCGAACCCCTCTTTCCAGAATGAAAATCTGGCGTCCTAACCGATAGACGAAGGGGCCGGGCCGACTGGAAGTGCGGATATACGGAGGTTTGCGGAGGCTTGCAAGCCTGTGGCCGGAGCCTGTTCGCGTCTGATCACCGCAGCTTTGCGAGCGCTTTCCGCACGCCGGTTAGCGGGCCACTGGATCGGCTGTATCGTCGACGAAAACTTCGATCTTTTCGCGCCCGCCCCACGTGTCACGCTTTAGGGTTCCGGCAATGTGGAGGCTGCGTCCGGCGGTTGTCAGAAGCGCCTCGCCCATCGGCTGATTGGCTGCGCGAAACGCGATCGCATCAATCCGCGAACCGTCCGGGCCTTCGAGGGCACAGCGCACGTGACCGTCGCCGACCACCTTTGCGAACTTGACGCGATGGTTCGGGAAAACGAACCGCGGTTGCGGGTTGCCCTGGCCGTAGGGGCCTGCGCGTTCAAGCAGTGCGAAGAACTCGTGCGTGGCGGCCGACGGGATCAGCGCCCCGTCGATGTCGAGACTCATGGCGGCTCGCGCGGATGTCGTCTCGGATTTCAACGCGGCAACCAGCGCTGTCTCAAGTGCACCGGCATCGTCGTCGCGCACGGTGAGGCCGGCTGCCATCGCGTGGCCGCCGCCCTTCGCGAGCAGTCCGTCGGCGACTGCCTGACGCACGGCAGATCCGATGTCGACGCCTGCGATCGAGCGGAGCGATCCGGTCCCCTCGCCCTTGCCGTCGCGGGCAATCACGCAACTCGGTCGACGGAACCGGTCCGTCAGACGGCTCGCGACCAGCCCGACGATGCCTTTGTGCCAGGTGTCTGAGGACAGCACGAGGATCGGGCAATCGGGATCTGCTGCGACCCGCGCTTCGCCCATCGCCATGGCAGCTTCGAGCATCTCGGTCTCGAGCGCGCGCCGCTCACGGTTCAACCGGTCAAGCGTCTCGGCGATCTTGGCCGCCCGCGTCTCGTCGGTCGTCGCCAGCAGGTCTGCGCCAAGGCCTGAGTCGCCGATGCGCCCCCCGGCGTTGATCCGCGGGCCGAGGACGAAGCCCAGATGATAGGTCGTCGGCTCCTGTGACAGGCCGGCTGCATCAAACAGGGCGCAGAGTCCCGCGTTCGCCCGCCGCTTCATCACCTCGAGGCCCTTGGTGACGTAGGCCCGGTTGAGCCCGTGCAGCGGCACGACATCACACACCGTCGACAGCGCCACGAGATCGAGGAGCGAGAGCAGATCAGGCTCGGGCGTCCCATTGGCATAGGCACCGCGACGGCGAAGTTCGCGGGTGGTGGCGACAAGCAGGAGGAAGACGACCCCACCGGCACAGAGGTGGCCAAGGCCGGAGAGATCATCGAGCCGGTTCGGGTTCACCACGGCGACCGCGTGCGGCAGCGTTTCGTCCGCCTGGTGGTGATCGCAGATGACGACGTCGAGCCCGCGTTCCTTCGCGCGTTCGAGCGGCGTGAAACTCGTCGTCCCGCAGTCGACGGTGACGATGAGTGTCGCGCCTTCGTCCGCCAGCAGGTCGATTGCGTCCGGGTTTGGACCGTAGCCTTCGTAAAGCCGGTCCGGAATGTAGATGCGCGGCGTGACGCCGTGATGGGCTGAGAACCGCGCCATCAATGCCGATGCGCAAGCACCATCAACGTCATAGTCGCCGAAGACTGCGAACGTCTCTTTCGAAAGCAGCGCATCGGCCAGGCGCGCGGCGGCGATATCCATATCGCGGACGCTGCTCGGGTCCGGCATCAGCGCCTTGATCGACGGGTTGAGCACCGTGTCGACGGTATCAAGCGCAACGTCGCGCGCCGCCAGCACCCGGCCGAGAAGCTCGGGCAGGTTGTGGCGCTGCGAAATCGCCTGCGCGGTCCCAGCGGTGTCTGTGGTCAGGCGCTCGGCCCAGCGGTAGCCGCGGTGCGACTGGGTAATACCGAGGAACGGCCCGTCGTCGGGCAGATCCAGGCCGTCGGCCCCAAAGTCCAGAAGTGTTGCGGTCGCGGCCACGCGCTGCCCTCCCCTGCGTCAGCGGGAACGGTGGCCTGATTTGTCGGGAGGACTGAAGCGCCACCGGCCGCGGCGGGCGGGATATCAACAGCGGCGGTGGAGAACCCTGAGCGTCGAGCCTTGGCCGAGCCCTAGGCGCGCGCCGGATATTGCTTGCCGAAGTTGCGATACGTCGTCTGCACGCGGCGGACGGTGCCGGACTTGGCGCGCATCATCACGGTCTCCGTCTCGGCGAACTCCCCGCGGAACTGCACGCCCGGCAGCAGCGAGCCGTCAGTGACGCCGGTGGCTGAAAAGATCACGTCGCCCGAGGCCATGTCCTCGAGCGTGTATTTCTTCTCGACATCCGCGCCCATCCGGCCGGCACGATCCCGCTCGGCGTCGTTGGCGGGCAGCAGGCGCCCCTCCATCTGACCGCCGATGCACCTGAGCGCGGCGGCTGCCAGAACGCCCTCCGGCGCGCCACCTGACCCGAGATAAATATCGACGCCCGTCTGGTCGGTGTCCGTCGTCCAGATCACACCGGCGATGTCACCATCCGAGATCAGCTGAACCGCAGCACCGGTCTCGCGCACTTCGGCGATGAGGTCTGCGTGGCGGGGACGATCGAGAATACAGGCGGTGATCTGTGCCGTTGGCTTCTGTTTGGCCTGGGCGAGCGCTTTTATGTTGTCGGTCGGCGAGGCGTCGAGATCGACAAGGCGATCGGGAAGGTTGGGCCCGATCGCGATCTTTTCCATGTACATATCCGGCGCGTGCAGGAAGCCACCGCTCTCTGCGATCGCAAGAACCGCCAGGGCGTTCGGCATGGCCTTCGCGCAGAGCGACGTGCCCTCGAGCGGGTCAACGGCGATATCGACGGCAGGTCCATTTCGGGTGCCGACCTCCTCGCCGATGTAGAGCATCGGCGCCTCGTCCATTTCTCCCTCGCCGATCACGACGCGCCCCTGGATGTTGACGCGATTGAGCTCCTCGCGCATCGCGTCGACAGCGGCTTTATCGGCACCTTTCACGTCGCCCCGTCCTCGGAGCCGCGCACACGCGATCGCCGCTGCCTCCGTCACGCGACCGACTTCCATGACGAGCACGCGGTTGAGGCCGGTCCGTTCCGTCGGGTCGTCGGTCATGGGATCGGGTCCTGTAGCTGTGGCTGTGGCGTTACGGGCGCGTTGGCGGGTCCGCGGCTCGCGCGAACCGCACCACGGTTAAAGCTCTTCAATGCGGATCAGTTGCGCTGGCGCCGTCATGATATCGCCGGCATCCGCGATTCGTCGGACCGCGGCCATGACGGCCGCCTCGCCCGTCCGATGCGTGATGAGGACAACTGCGGTGGTTTTCGGCGTGTCCGGCGCGGAGGCAGACGCGTCGTTCGACTGGCGCTGAACAATGCTCTCAAGCGAGACGTTCTCTTGCGCCATGCCGCTTGCGATGGCCGCCATCACGCCCGGCCGGTCGTGGACCGCAAGCCGAATGTAGAATGCAGCCTGGCGCGTTGCAGCCGCAGCGGTCTCGATCGGCTTCAGCTTGGCAGCCGGTTTCACGAACGGGGGCAGGCGCCAGCCGCGCGCAACGTCGATGATATCGCCTGCAACCGCTGACGCCGTCGCGCCGGCCCCGGCCCCCGGCCCGACCAGCAGCAAATCGCCGACGGCATCCCCGTGGATTGCAACGGCGTTCGTCACGCCGCTCACTTCGGCGATCTCGGAATGCTTGCGGACCATGGCCGGATGCACGCGCTGCTCGATGCCGTGATCGGTGCGCTGGGCGACACCGAGCAGCTTGATGCGATAGCCGAGTTCATCGGCGGCCTGGATGTCGGCGGACGTGATCGCCTCGATGCCCTGCATGTCGATTGCATCGAATGCGACCTCGGTGCCGAATGCGAGGCTCGTCAGCAGCGCAAGCTTATGGGCCGCATCGTGGCCGCCGATGTCGAATGTCGGATCGGCCTCGGCATATCCGAGCGCCTGCGCTTCGCGGAGGACGTCTTCGAACGCGCCGCCCTCGTCCTGCATCTTGGTCAGAATGAAATTACAGGTCCCGTTGAGGATCCCGTAGACGCGCGTGATCTCATTGCCGACGAGAGCTTCGCGCATCGCCTTGATCACTGGAATGCCGCCAGCAACGGCAGCCTCATATCCGAGAGCGACGCCGGCGCCTTCGGCAGCTTTTGCGAGGGCCGTTCCATGCCGCGCAAGCAGCGCTTTGTTGGCGGTCACCACATCGCGACCTGCCCCGAGGGCTGCCTCGACGGAGGCTTTGGCAATACCATCGGAGCCGCCGATCAATTCGACGAACAGGTCGATACCGTCCGCTCGAGCAAGGGCGACCGGGTCGTCGAACCAGGGCACATCGCCGAGGTCGAAGCCGCGGTCCTTGTTGCGGTCCCGCGCGCAGACGCCTGCAATGACGATGTCACGTCCGAGGGCCGCTTCGAACGCCGCGCGGCGTCGCTCCAGTAGCTCGACCAGCCCGCCGCCCACTGTGCCAAGACCCGCGATCGCGATCCGCAACGGCTCTGCCAATCCGCTTCTCCTTTACTGCCGCGCTGGTCGCGACGTTGGTTATTCGGCAGCGTCGCGCGGTGCAGCCTCACCAGCCATCGCCGGGTCTGCAGCGGCGACCGTCGCGGTATCGCCGGAGGCCTGGCCCTGCAGGAACCGGCGGACGTTTCGCGCCGCCTGCCGAATGCGATGCTCATTCTCGACAAGCGCGATGCGAACGTGTCCGTCGCCGTATTCTCCGAACCCGATGCCAGGGGCGACCGCGACGTCGGCCTGCTCGATCAGCAGCTTCGAAAATCCGACAGAGCCCAGGTGCCGGAAACGCTCCGGGATCGGGGCCCAGGCAAACATGGTGGCAGGCGGCGACGGCACATCCCATCCGGCGCGGGCGAAACTCTCGATCAACGCATCGCGCCGGGTCTTATAGGTGGCCCTGATCTCGTCGATGCACTCTTGCGGCCCGTTGAGAGCTGCGGCCGCCGCTACCTGCACCGGCGTGAACGCACCATAATCAAGATAGGACTTCACGCGGGCGAGCGCTGCGATCAGTCGCTTGTTGCCGACGGCAAAGCCCATCCGCCAACCGGGCATCGAGAATGTCTTTGAAAGCGATGTGAACTCGACCGCGACATCAATTGCGCCCGGCACCTGCAGGATCGATGGCGGCGGCGTTCCGTCAAAGTAGATCTCGGCATACGCGAGGTCCGACAAGATGATCAGGTCTTCCTGCTTCGCGAGTTTTACAGCCGCTTCGTAGAACGCAAGATCGGCCGTCTGCGCGGTCGGGTTCGACGGATAGTTCAGCACCATCGCGATCGGTTTCGGCACCGTGTGCCGGCAAGCGCGGAGGACGCCTGCGAGGTATTCCTCGCCGTTCTCGGCCTTCACGTGCCGCGCGCTGCCGCCCGAAATCAGAAAGCCGAACTCGTGGATCGGATAAGTCGGGTTCGGTGTCAGGACCACGTCGCCGGGCGCCGTGATCGCCTGCGCCATGTTCGCGAAGCCTTCCTTCGAGCCGAGCGTCGCGATGATCTCGCTTTCGGGATCGACGGTCACACCGAAACGGCGCTCGTAGTAGGCCGCCTGCGCGCGCCGGAGACCGGCGATGCCGCGCGATGCGGAATACCGGTGCGTGCGCGGCTTGGTGACGGTTTCAACGAGCTTGTCGACGATATGCTTCGGCGTCGACATGTCCGGGTTGCCCATCCCGAGATCGATGATGTCGGCCCCGCGCCCACGCGCGTCCGCCTTGAGTGCGTTCACCTCGGCAAAAACGTAGGGGGGCAATCGCTTGATGCGGTGGAGGTCTTCGATCACGCGGGCTATCCTCGTGCTTCGCTCGAGCGCCGGGCCCACGCCACCTGCGTGTGTTGCAGGGGCGGCAACCGGCCCGCGTCACTTACTCTGTTTCGCGCTGGCAGGTCCAGATTGTCCGCCAGGCGCCGAAAGCGCGACAGAAATGCTCTGGTTTTGCGGCATCGCGTGCCCGGCGGGTCACTTGGAGAACCCGCCGCCGGTTGCCATAACCGAACATGACAGCACGCAAACGATCGAGACCGCGTGCGCCAACGCCGATCCAACGGGGCCCTGAACCCATGAGCGAGACGCTGACCGCCGAGGGCGATGCGGATACCGCAATCGACTATTCGGAATTCCAGATCCGCGATCCGGACACGTTCGCGCGAAATATGCTGACGGTGTTCGAAGAAAGCCGGAAGGTCATGGACGGCCTCGTTGCCAAGTCGGACAATCAGGTCGGCGCCTATTCCGCCTTCAACGAGCTCAATGAAGCTTCCCGCACGATGGGCGACATCTGGCAGATGTGGCTCAACAATCCGGTCAAGCTCGCTGAAGCCCAGGCCGAGTTGACCTACTCCTACATGGCGCTCTGGCAGTCGACGATGCTCGCGATGATGGGCCAGACGGTCGAGCCCGTCGCGCAGGCCGAGCGCGGTGACAAGCGGTTCGCCGATCCGGCTTGGAGCGAAAACCCCTACTTCTCCTACTGGAAGCAGGCTTATCTCATCACCGCACGATGGGCCGAGGACCTGCTCACCAAGACCGAGGGCATCTCGGAGGATCAGCGCCACCGGGCCGAGTTTCATCTGCGCCTGCTCGTGAGCGCACTATCTCCGTCGAACTTCCCGACGACCAACCCGGAAGTCGTCCGCGAAACGTTTCGGACCAACGCCGAAAATCTGGTCCAGGGCATCGAGAACCTGACCCGCGACCTGAAGTCGTCCGGCGATCTCCTGAAGATCAGCCAGACCGACGGCAGCGCCTTCGAGGTCGGCCGCAACCTTGGGGTCACACCCGGCAAGGTCGTCTTCGAGAATGAGACGTTCCAGCTCATCCAGTACACGCCGACGACAGAAACGGTGCACGAGACACCGCTGCTGATCGTGCCGCCGTGGATCAACAAGTTCTACATCCTCGATCTTACTGAGAAGAAGTCGTTTGTCCGCTATCTGGTCTCGCAGGGCTTCACGGTGTTCCTGATGTCGTGGGTGAATCCGGGGCCGGAATTCAAGGAACACTCGTTTGAGGATTACATGCGCGACGGTGTCCTGACGGCTGCCGACCAGGTCCGCAACGAGAGTGGGACGGACCAGACCAATGTGCTCGGGTACTGCGTCGGCGGCACGTTGCTCGCCTCAACGCTTGCCTATCTCGCCGCAAAGGACGAGCACCCCTTTAAGTCGGCGACCTTCCTGACAACCCAGGTCGATTTCCAGCACGCAGGCGACCTCAAGATCTTTACCGACGATGCGCAGCTTGCCGCCCTCGAAGACATGATGGCCGAGCGCGGTTATCTCGATGGCTCGCGGATGGCGACCGTGTTCAACATGATGCGGCCGCGCGATCTCATCTGGCCGTACGTCATCAACAACTACCTACTTGGCAAGACGCCGGTCGCGTTTGATCTGCTCTATTGGAACCAGGATTCAACGCGGCTGCCTGCGGCGAACCACCGGTTCTATCTCCGCCAATTCTATCTCGAGAACCGGCTTGCCAAGGGCGAGATGGAACTGGGTGGCGTGAAGCTCGATCTCGGGCTGGTGACGCTGCCGATCTTCGAGCTGGCGGCCAAGGAAGACCACATCGCGCCGGCGAAGTCGGTCTATATCGGCTCGCGTTTGTTTGGCGGCCCGACCGAGTATGTGCTCGCGGGTTCAGGGCATATCGCCGGCGTGATCAATCCGCCGAACCCGGAAAGGCCGAAGTACCAATATTGGACCAACAGCGAACGGCCAACTACGCTCGAGAACTTCATCGAGACCGCGGAAGAGACCGCAGGCTCCTGGTGGCCCCACTGGATCGAGTGGCTCTCTTCACAATCCGGCGAAAAGGTCCCTGCCCGTGAGCCCGGTGCTGTTCTTGACGTGATCGAGGATGCGCCCGGCCGTTACGTCCGCATCCGGCATTAGGCTTTTTCGCTCGCGGCTGATCCTCGCGCGGCTCGGGCCTGCGCGGGCGCGGCGCTCGCGCCGGGCCGCTGTCGCGACCTTGGATGCGACCGGTTCAAGCCGGCGGCGCTGGAACGTAGGGCCGCTGAGACGCAAAGAGCGGCGAGGGCCCGTTGACCGTCGCCGCTCCTTCGAAGGAGCGGC
>JBCBXS010000057.1:0-11275 GCA_039816475.1 Pseudomonadota bacterium
GTTCGGTAATCGCCTTGGCGGTCAGTTGGCGCATGGTTTCAACTGACGGCGCAAGGGCACGAACGAGCAGCAGCTCGCCCCAACCGGTGACGCCCGCGTGACCTTGAGCGTCGGCGTCGTCGATCGAGAGCGCCCGCCGTACCTGATCCGCGCGTTCGGACGCAGCAGGCGCCGAGTAGACGATGAGGCTTAGCACCCGGGCGCCCGAGGCGACCGCGGGGCGCGCGAGTTCAGCGGCAACATCGCCAGCGAGGCGGACGGCATCGGCGTAGAGCAGTGCCCCGCCGCGACGCACGCGCCATTGGTCCTGATAGTGCGCGTCTCGCAGCGTCTCGCCCATCGCAGCGCGCCCGAAGACGAGCGTTTCGACGGCAAGGAACGTCGCGCTGGCTGCGAGGTCGACATCGAACCGGCGACGGAGGCGGCAGCGGTCGAACAGGATCGTCTCCTGCGGCAGCCAGCGAAGCGCGCTGCCGTCGCCAGCTTGAAGCGTCGTCGTCACATCGGTGCGGGCGCCGTCACCGCTTCGGTAAATGCGTTCTGCGGCCTGCGTGGTTATCTCAAGCGATGCGCCGTCGTTCGCCGTGGCTTCAATCGCGAGGCGGTCGCCGCTACAGAGGCCGCCGCCCGTGTTGATCATGATGCCGGAGGGTATATCGCCCCGACGCGGGAAGCGGACGCGATACCCGCCACGTTCTTCGCACCGTGTGACGCGGCTTACGCCATCGCGCACCGACGCGGTGACCGCGATCCGGCCATCGGCACGCACGCGGCGCAGCGGCTCCGAGATCGGAGCACCGGTTGGCGGCGACACGTTTGGCGAGCGGTCGTCAGACGGCGAGTTGGCGGAGAACAGCATCTTCGTCCATCTCATCGCGACGGCCCGATACCGTCACCTGGCCGCGGTCCATTACCGCGAAGCGATCGGCAAGGTCTCGTGCGAACTCGAAGTATTGCTCGACGAGAACGATGGCCATGTCGCCCCGCTCACGAAGGTAACTGATGGCCCGGCCGATGTCTTTGATGATCGAGGGCTGGATGCCCTCGGTCGGCTCATCAAGGACGAGCAGCTTCGGCCGCATGACGAGCGCGCGGCCGATCGCAAGCTGTTGCTGCTGACCTCCGGAGAGATCGCCTCCGCGTCGGCCGAGCATGTCTTTGAGCACCGGAAACAACTCGTAGATGTCTTCCGGTACGGAACGCTGGGCGCGCGGCACAGCGGCGTAACCCGTCTCGAGGTTTTCCTTGACCGTCAGCAGCGGAAAGATTTCACGGCCCTGAGGCACCATCGCGATGCCGCTGCGGGCGCGGACATGCTGGGGCTTGCCCGTAATGTCCGAACCTTCAAACAAGATCGAGCCAGACGAGACCGGTTGCTGTCCTGTGATCGCACGCAGGAGAGACGTCTTGCCGACGCCGTTGCGGCCGAGCACGCACGTGACTTCGCCGACCGCGGCGTCAAGTGAAACGCCGCGGAGCGCCTGGGCCGCACCGTAGTGCAGATCGATCTCGTGAACTTCGAGCATCAGTGGGCTTTGATGACCTTAAGTTGCGGCGCCTGCGGTTTCTGAGGTGCAAGCGACAGCCGGTCGGCGCGCACGGTCGTCGGTGGTGTCGTAGTCTTCGCAGCGGTCGGCCTGCGCGGTGGGCTCGCCGGGCGCTTCGGTTTGTCTTTGAACGGTCTCAGCGGTGGCAGCATCGATTTCAGTCCCCCTCTTTAGCGGCTTACTCAACTCCAGTGACGTCAGGCGCGCCGCTTAGCGCCCGAGATAAACATCGATCACGCGCTCGTTGTTCGACACATCATCGATTGTGCCTTCGGCGAGGACGGAGCCCTCATGAAGGCAGGTGACCTTAACGCCGAGCGACCGCACGAACGCCATGTCGTGCTCGACGACGACGACGGAATGCGTCTCGGCGATATCGCGAAGAAGACGCGCGGTGTCTTCGGTCTCGCTGTCGGTCATACCGGCGACGGGTTCGTCGACGAGCAGAAGCTTCGGGTCCTGCGCCAGCAGCATCGCGATCTCGAGCCACTGCTTTTGACCGTGGCTCAGTTCGCCGGCGACCCGATGCTTGAGATCGATCAGGCGCACACGTTCGAGGATCGGGTCGACGTCTTCTTCGCCGATTGCATCGCGGCTGCCAAACAGCGCCGAAAGCGTTGTCCGCGAACCCTTGAGCGCGAGGACGATGTTGTCGGCGACGGTGTGGCTCTCAAAGACCGTCGGTTTCTGGAACTTGCGGCCGATGCCCAGGTTGGCGATCTCGGTCTCGTCACGGTGGGTGAGGTCATGTCGACCGTCGAAAAGGACGGTGCCGGTGTCTGGCCGCGTTTTGCCCGTGATGACGTCCATCATCGTCGTCTTGCCGGCGCCATTCGGGCCGATGATAGCGCGCATCTCGCCGGGCTCGATCACGAACGAGAGGCTGTTCAGCGCCTTGAAACCGTCGAAGGCGACGCTGACGTCATCGAGGTAGAGAACCGAGTTGGGCGCGGCGACGGGCTCACTCATGGCGGTGACTTACTCCGCAGCCTGGGGCGCGGCCGCGGGCGCAGCAGTGTCGGCCTCCGCGGGTTTGGGTTTTCGCGCGCCGGTCAGGTAGCTCTTCGCGTCGGTCATCGCGCCGAGGATGCCGCGCGGCAGGAAGAGTGTCGCGAAGACGAACATCCCGCCGAGCGCGAACAGCCAGTACGGCGCGAGCGCGCCGGTCGTGAAGATCGTCTTGCTGGCGTTGACGAGGACGGCGCCAAGCGCTGCGCCCGTCAGCGTACCGCGGCCGCCGATTGCCACCCAGATGACGGCTTCGATCGAGTTGGCCGGCGCGAATTCCGAGGGATTGATGATGCCGACCTGGGGCACGTACAGCGCGCCCGCGATGCCTGCGATGCATGCCGAGAGAACAAACGCGAGCAGTTTGTAGTTTTCGACCCGGTAGCCGAGGAACCGCGTGCGGCTTTCAGCGTCGCGGATCGAGACCAGCACCTTGCCGTAGGTCGACGTCACCAGCAGTCGGCAGATCACATAGGTGAGCGCTAGCGTGCCAACAGTGATGACGAACAGCGCAAGCCGTGTCGACTGGGCCTGCAGGTCGAACCCGAGCAGGTCTTTGAAATCAGTGAGGCCGTTGTTCCCACCAAACCCCATCTCGTTGCGGAAGAACGCAAGCATGAGTGCGTACGTCATCGCCTGCGTGATGATCGAGAGATAAACGCCGGTGACGCGCGAGCGGAATGCGAGCCAGCCGAACACGAACGCGAGCACGCCGGGCACTGCGAGCACCATCAGCATGGCAAACGGGAACATGTCGAAGCCGTACCAGAACCACGGCAGTTCCTTCCAATTCAGGAACACCATGAAGTCGGGAAGGATTGGATCGGCGTAGACGCCGCGCGTCCCGATCTGCCGCATCAAATACATGCCCATCGCATAGCCGCCGAGTGCGAAGAACGCGGCATGGCCAAGCGAGAGAATGCCGCAGTAGCCCCAGACGAGGTCGAGTGCGACGGCGAGGATCGCATAGCAAAGATACTTGCCGAGCAGCGGCACCATATAATCGGGCACGTGGAACGCTAAAGTCTCGGGAATCATCAGGTTCGCGACAGGCACGTAGATCGCGACGGCGAGCAGGATCCCGAGGAAGATGCGGCTGCCGTTGTCGGAAAGGTTCGCAAGGTATTTTGAGATCATGCCTCGACTGCCCGTCCCTTGAGCGCGAACAGGCCGCGCGGCCGCTTCTGGATGAAGAGGATCAGCAGAACAAGAATGACGATCTTGGCAAGCACGGCGCCGGCCCAGGGCTCGAGAAACTTGTTCACGATGCCGAGCGACAGCGCCGAGACCAGGGTGCCCCAGAGGCTCCCGACACCGCCGAATACGACGACCATGAAGCTATCAATAATGTAAGACTGCCCGAGGTTCGGCGAGACGTTGTCGATCTGGCTAAGCGCGACGCCCGCGATGCCGGCGATGCCTGAGCCAAGGCCGAAGGTCATCGCATCAACGTAGCCGGTCCTCACGCCCATCGAAGCGGCCATCTTACGGTTCTGCGTCACGGCGCGCATCTGCAGTCCAAGCGGTGTGCGTCGCAGGATCAAGAGCAAGGCTGCGAAGACAACAAGCGTGAAAACAATGATCCAGAGACGGTTGTAAGTGATGGCAAGGCCCATGAAGTCGAAGCCGCCGGTCATGTAGCTTGGTGCACTGACATCGCGGTTGGTCGGGCCGTAAATCGTCCGGACGGCCTGCTGCAGGATCAGGCTGACACCCCAGGTTGCGAGCAGCGTCTCAAGTGGGCGGCCGTAGAGAAAGCGGATGATGCCGCGCTCGATCGCGATGCCGACGAGGCCTGCCACGCAGAACGCGGCCGGGATCGCGACGGGGAGCGACAGATCGAACGCGTCGGGCGCGTAGGCGCGGAACAGTTCCTGGACCGTGAAGGTCGTGTAGGCGCCGAGCATGACCATCTCGCCGTGCGCCATGTTGATGACGCCCATCACGCCGAAGGTGATGGCAAGGCCGATCGCGGCCAGCAGCAGGACCGATCCAAGTGACAGCCCGTACCAGACGTTTTGAGCGTTCTGGATCAGCCCGAGCCAGTTTTCGATCGACGAGATTGCGGTCGTCGCAGCTGCCGCCACGTCTTCATCGGCGTCGCTCACTGCGGGGCGAAGGGCCGTGATGGCGGAAAGATCAGACCGGTCGCGAAGCGTTTTGATCGCAGACAGCTTGTCGGGTTTCGAGGCGTCCGCGTTCGCGAGGACGAGCGCGCTCTGGGCTTCGCGGAACTTCGTTTTGACGCGCGGGTCGGTCTCTTTCTCGATCAACTCGGCGAAAGCCGGCAGCAGGCTGGTGTTGCGGCTCCGGAAAACGGATTCAGCTGCCCGAATGCGAAGCGTCGGCGAGCTTGCGCGCAACTGGAGCGTTCCAAGCGCGCGCTTGATGACGTTGCGCACACGGTTGTTGACGCGAACGCTTTTTGTGCCTTCGGGGCGGCCGTCGAGCTTTGCAGCGGTGAGAAAATCGAAGTGATCGCGACCCTTACGGTAGGCCGCGGTCGCGCCATCAGCCGTGATGTACACGCGCCTGCGGCTCATCGCGTTCAGGATGTCGGCTGCGTGGTCGGCATCGGAGCTTGCCACAACATCGATGGCCGAAATGGTCTTGCTGTAGCTGTTCTCCGCCAGGAGCGGCAGCGCGGCCGACAACTTATCCGGTGTCTGCGCTGAGGCCCGCTGCAGAAGAAGCAGAAACGAGGCAACCACCGCCAACAGGATCAGAAGGAATGAGCGCGTTGGCATCGCGTTGCCGTGTCCCCGCATGTCCGGCGTCGGTCCGTTTTTGTTCGTTTGTCATGTGACGGCGGCGCATCGAAGTTTCGGTGCGCCGCCGTCGGGAGTGTTGCTCTGATCAATCGGGCTCAACTCTGAGCGCGAGGTCCAAGCGGGTGTTTCGCCTGGCGTTTACGCGCCGCACTTGCCCGTCTTGGAGTTGAAGTTTCCGCACTTCTTGCCGGGCCAGTCGGACATCAGGTCCTTGGAGCCCGGAAGGTGGTCGGACCACGCGTCGCCCGGGACGAGACCATCGGTCTTCCAGACGGTTTCGAACTGGCCGTCTTCGAGGATTTCGCCGACGAGCACCGGCTTCGTAATGTGGTGGTTCGGCAGCATCTTAGACGTGCCGCCGGTGAGGTTCGGGACTTCCGTACCGGGCAGCGCAGCGATGACCTTGTCCGGGTCGGTCGTGCCTGCCTTCTCAACAGCCTTCACCCACATGTTGAAGCCGATGTAGTGAGCTTCCATCGGGTCGTTCGTGACGCGCTTCGGGTTCTTGGTGAACTCTTTCCACTTCTTGATGAAGGCAGCGTTTTCGGGCGCTTCCACCGACTGGAAGTAGTTCCACGCGGCGAGGTGGCCGACGAGGTTCGACGTGTCGATGCCGGCGAGTTCTTCTTCACCCACCGAGAATGCGACGACCGGGATGTCGGTGGCCGAGACGCCCTGGTTTGCGAGTTCTTTGTAGAACGGCACGTTTGCGTCGCCGTTGATAGTCGAGACAACGGCCGTCTTCTTGCCGGCTGCGCCGAACTTCTTGATATCGGCCACGATCGTCTGCCAGTCGGAATGACCGAACGGCGTGTAGTTGATCATGATGTCTTCGTCCTTGACGCCCTTCGACTTCAGGTAGGCTTCAAGGATTTTGTTGGTCGTGCGCGGATAGACGTAGTCCGTGCCGGCAAGCACCCAACGCTTCACCGAGCCGCCGTCCTCGCTCATGAGGTAATCGACTGCCGGGATCGCCTGCTGGTTCGGCGCGGCCCCCGTGTAGAAGACGTTCCGCTCCGACTCTTCGCCTTCGTACTGGACGGGGTAGAAGAGGACCGAGTTCAGCTCTTTGAACACCGGCAAGACCGACTTGCGGGAGACCGACGTCCAGCACCCGAAGACGGCTGCGACCTTCTCCTGCGCGATTAGCTCGCGTGCTTTTTCGGCGAACAGCGGCCAGTTCGAGGCCGGGTCAACAACGACCGGCTCAAGTTTCTTGCCGAGCAGACCGCCCTTCTTGTTCTGCTCCTCGATGAGCATCAGCATGACGTCTTTGAGCGTCGTCTCGCTGATCGCCATCGTGCCCGAGAGCGAGTGCAGGATGCCGACTTTGATGGTGTCCTGGGCGACAGCGGGTGTGACGCTGCCGAGGGCCAGGCCGGCGCTGAGTGCGAGCGAGCCGAGAAGGCTCCGCCGGGTAAATTTCATAAAGCGTCTCCAAGTCCAGAGGTTGTTTGCACCGCCGACCTATCGGCAAACGTCGTGCCAACCGTTAAGACGCCGTTAGGCATTCACGTAACATGCTGATTTCAGAATGATATTTTCGCGAAACGCACATTGCGACCGTGGTCGAGGAGCGGCTTGAAGGCCGTTTTGAGCGGCTGAATTACGGGCTTAATGCACGCCGATTAGGCAGAAAATTCGGTTGATTGGTGAGCAGGCACGTGGGCGGAACGCCGCGACCTCCAGCGCATTGCTGATCTGATGGGCAGTTCGCGCTAATCATCAAGCGCGGCGTAAGCTGCCAGAGGTTGTTTGCACCAACGACCTCGGCCCCGTGCTTCGGCACGGGGTCTGCCCTCCACTCGGGCCTCTGCAGATACAGGTCGGGAAAAGCGACGGTGCCGGTCAGGCGGACGCCGCGAGCTCCGGGTTCGCCAGCGCCGTCAACAACGAAATCAGACGATCCCAGTCGATCGGCTTTGCCATGTGCTGGTTCATTCCGGCGGCGAGACACGCCGCTTTGTCGTCGGCTGATGCGTTCGCCGTGATCCCGATAATCGGGACGTCGCGGCCGTTCGGTAGCGTGCGGATGTGCTGCGTCGCCTCGAGGCCATCCATGTTGGGCATGTTCATGTCCATCAGGATGACGTCGTAGGCGTTGGCGGTGACGCGCGTGACGGCTTCGAGTCCATCGTTTGCAACTTCGGCACGGAAGCCGCTTGTCTGCAGCACAGCCATCGCAACGCGCTGGTTCGGGATATCGTCTTCGACGAGCAGGATACGCAGGCCTTCCGACGCCGGTTGCGCATCAGCAGCATCGGCCATGGTCTCAGGCGCAACCGGCACGGGCGTCTCGGCTTCAACGATCTGCGTCAGCGCGGACGACGTCAACGGGCGCGATAGAGTACCTGTGGCAAGCGTCGAGGGAAGCTTGCCCTGACGACCCGGCTGCAACAGTTCCCAGACCGGTAAGGCCTGACCGCGCGATGCCGCTTCCTGGCAAAGGTCTGCGAGCGTTTCAGCTGTTCCGTCGTCGCTGAACCGATCAAAGATGATGTGCGTGATCTGACCGCGCGTAAGGATTGCACGGACGTCCTGGACGGTGTCTGCGGACTCGGTTGCCGCCGACATCGCACACATCACAACCCCAACCGCTTCGCCGACGGCCGGCGTCGGCGAGATCACCAGCACCTTCCGGTCGCGCATAAGCGACGACAGCTTGTGGCGCCGCGCAAAACCTGCGGGATCGACAGGGCCTGCGGGGATCGCGAAGCGGAACGTACTGCCTTCGCCTTCGACCGAAATGCAGTCGATGTCGCCGCCCATCAGGCTCACGATCTGGCGGCAGAGCGCGAGACCAAGGCCTGTCCCGCCGTACTTCCGCGTCGTCGAGTTGTCGGCCTGGACGAACTTCTGGAAGAGCTGCTCTTTGCTCTCCGGCGAGATGCCGATGCCGGTATCGCTGATGTCGCAGTAGACCAGCCACTCACCGTCGCGTTCGGCGGCGTTGACGGTGACGGCAACAGCGCCCTCGGCCGTGAACTTGATCGCGTTGGAGAGCAGGTTGCTGAGCACCTGCTTGAACCGGAGTGGGTCGCCGACGATGCGCTGGGGCGCCATCGGATTGACCGCTGAGACGAGTTCGAGGCCTTTCTTCTCAGCCGTCGGTGCCATGAGGCGGACGACATCTTCCGTCGTGCCCGCGAGATCGAAGTGGATCTTCTCAAGCGTCACGTGACCGGCTTCGATCTTCGACAGATCGAGGATGTCGTTGATGATGCCGAGGAGATGCGCGCCCGACTTCGAGATCGTATCGACGTATTCGCGTTGCGCTTCGTCTTCGACGGTGCGCTCAAGCACCTGCACCATGCCGAGGATGCCGTTGAGCGGCGTGCGCAGCTCATGGCTCATGGTGGCAAGGAAGTTCGATTTCGCGTGGTTGGCGGCTTCCGCGTCATCGGCCGCTTTGCGAAGGAGGCCTTCGGCGCGGGCGCGGCGCGTAATGTCGAGGAACGAGACGATGTGGCCACCGCCCGGCACCTTGTTGACGTTCACCTCGAAGGTGCCGCCCTGCTTCGACTGAAACTCCTGAGCCTGCGCGCTGGAGGTCTTCACCTGGTCGAGCTGCTGTTCGAGCGCTTCGGCGATGTTGCCCGAATACTGCTCGGGCAGGTCCATCGCGCGCAGCGCCTGCTTGTTCCAGATGTACGGCTTACCCGTCTCATCGAGCGCAACGATGCCGGTCACGGCATTGTTGAGGACTGAGTTCAGAAGCGTCAGCCGTGCCGCGTGTTGTCGGGCATAGCGGATCGAGCGGTCGAGCAGTTCTTCGTTCAGGCTGTCCTTGACGAGGTAATCTGCAGCGCCGGCCTCCTGAGCCGCGAGATCGATGTCGGCACTGCGAAGGCCCGTCAGCAGGATCATCGGGCACTCGGGATAAAGCGGCCCGACCTGCGAGATGAACTGAAGCCCGGTGCGCGCGCCGATCTGATAGTCGACCAGCGCGACGTCGAAGTCCTGGAAGTGAAGCTGCTCGCGCGCACTTTCGTAGTTGCCGCACCACGCGACAGCATACTTGGTGCCCGTGACAGCCTTCAGGATGTCTTCGGTCAATGAGAAATCTTCCGGATCGTCTTCGACGACCAGAACGTGGATCTCATCCGTGTTCGGCTTCAGCTTCATCTCAGGCGCTTACGGTCTCGCGGTCTCTGCTTGGCGCTCAGACGGTCTCGACGAGCGGGAGTTCGACGATCTCGATCCAGTAGGTGTTGAGCGCCTGGACGACTGCAAGCAGGCCGTCGAAGGTCACGGGCTTTGCGATGAACGAGCTGACACCGAGGTCGTAGGTGCGGATGATGTCTTCTTCCGCCTTCGACGTCGTGAGCACGACAACCGGGATCCGCTTTAGGCGCGGGTCGGCTTTCAGGTGCGAAAGCGCAGTGCGGCCGTCCATACGCGGCATGTTGAGGTCGAGCAGGATAAGGCCCGGAAGTTCGTCGGGATCGCGGCCGGCCCACTTGCCTTCGGCGCGGAGAAAGTCGAGCAGCTCCTGGCCGTCCTCGACATATTCGCGGGGATTGCCCAGCCGGCTTTCCTCGAACGCATCTTCAATGAGCATGCGATCGTCGGCGTCGTCGTCTGCGATCAGAAGCATGACCGATTGACCTTTAATCATAGTGTTTCCCCAATTCCCCTTGTGGGACGGCGCACCAGCCCCTTGGCCGTCCACGATGCCCGATGCGAGTGACGGCTGCGTCTACGCCGTCTGCTTCAGCCGACCGGCTGCGTCGATCTCAACGCCCTTCGACAGCAGCAGCTGGCGAATGTCACCGAGGCGGCGAAGGCTTGCGATTTCCGGCATCGTGAAGCGCACGTTGAAAGCGCTCTCGACTGCGAAGATCACTTCGATGTGGCGCAGCGAGTCCCAGTTGGGCGTGTTGCTGGCGTTCGAGTCTTCGTTCAGCGACGTGTGGTCCACGTCGAGGATCTTCCCGATGATCTGATAAAGTCTCATGTGATGCGTCCCTTTTGGTGTTTGGGCGCGACCGCCCATTCGAAAGCCTGTCTTCAGTCAAAAATCGCGTTGCGCACGTCTTCGGGCCAGCGGTCCGGATCGAAGCCGTGCTGCGTGAGCCCGGCGACGCCCTTGTCGACTGCGCGCGGCAGGTCCGCGACGCCCGTCAGCTTTTCTTTGATCAGTTTGTTCACGGTGTCCGAGGTCCGATTAAAACTGGTAGTAGAGGAAGGAGGACGAGGCGCCGATCGACGACAGCGCGACGCAGAACAGCACCCCGATCGTCGCTGACTGGAAGATCTTCGGACGCCACGTCATGAGGCCCGCTTCCTGCTCGGCGTCCGCCGGTTTCGTATCAATGCTGACCCAGTTGCGGTGCAGGATCTGCTGGCTGTTCGGGAACAGCAGAACCACTGCGAGCAGCAGAACGAGCGCGGCGAAGGCTTGGTCGAGTTCGATATTGACGGTCTCAGCCAGCGGCGAGACGTCCGTCAGCATCGGCACCCACATCTGAGCGAGCATCGTCTGGACGACGCCCATGTCCGGGGCGCGGAACACGACAAGGCCGGTGATGACGACGAGCATCGTCAACGTCCACGAGACCGGTGTCGGAAGGGCCGGCAACTTCGCTTCGCGCCAGCCTAGATAGGCGGCGATCGCAAAGCCGTGGATGAGGCCGTAGACGATGAACGTGTAGCCCGACCCATGCCAGATACCGGCGATGAGGAACGTCACGATAGCCGGCACGGCGGCGGTCATCAGATAGCGTGACAGCGGGCTCGACTGCTTCGCCAACGCACTACGCATGCCGTTGATGGCCATCGGCGTGTAGATGAAGTTCGTGAAGAACCGCGTCATCGTCATGTGCCAGCGGCGCCAGAAGTCGGAGATGTTCGTTGCCTTGAACGGTGAGGTGACGTTCAGCGGCAAGCGGAGTCCGAAGAGCAGGCCAAGCGCGAGGGCCATGTCCGAGTAGCCGGAGAAGTCGAAGT
>JBCBXS010000058.1:0-11231 GCA_039816475.1 Pseudomonadota bacterium
ATCCAGTGCCCTGAAGACTTAACGATTGCCGGTTGCCGCGCTGTGATCATCACCGACGACGGAAGCGCATGACGGTGCGATCTTCGTTTTCGTCGACGTCGACGACGACACCTTTGGCAGAAGCCGTCTGTTCGATGTTGGCGCGGTGCTCGCTCAACGAGATCGCCGAGCGCTCGTCCGAAAGCGTCAGCGTCAGATTGCCGGAGATGACGAACTCATCGAGCAGCTTCGTCAGCCGGTGTGTGTAGAACGGTCCCGACATGATCTCTCCAAACCCAAAAGGATGCAGCAAACGGCGCCATGGTTTCGGCGAATTGAAATGGCGTATACCTAGCGTCGGGTTCGGGCGATAACGGGGCGGCGCGAGAACGCTTAACGAGCGCCCGAGACCTGTTTCCTTTACCTGACCTCGTCCGGGTTGGCTGCCCGATCCAGTTAAGCTTCCCCGTCGTCGTCCGGCACATCCACCAAGCCGATGACTTACAGTCTACGCCAATCACGAACGCCCGAGATCACCGATGAACTTGACCCGCATCATCTACTACAGCGAGCGCAACGCGTCACAGACGCTCGATGTTCGACAGATCATCGCGGCCTCGCACCGGAACAATGGTCGGGACAACATCACCGGCTTTCTGCACTTTAACGGGTATTACTTTCTGCAGGTGCTCGAAGGCGGGCGGGCCGCGGTCAGCGCCTGCTATCACCGGATCGCCGCAGATCCACGGCACACAAACATCGTGTTGATCGGCGCCGACGACGTGCGCGAGCGGCTGTTCCCGACGTGGTCGATGGGCCTGCACGAGGGCATGGACAAGCGCACGAAGGATATCTTCATGCGCTATTTCGCGACGGAAGAGGTCGATCCCGAGACGATCAGCGCCGGCAGCCTGCTCGACGTGCTGCAGGATATCTCGAACGAGCTCGGCTGAGGCGTCAGCCGTCACCAGACCGCCCGGTGGGAGGCCGTGCTGCCGGAAGCCTGTTCGTCGACGGGCTTATTGCGCGCGCATGACATCCTTCATCTGACGCTCAGCACGACGGCGATCCCGCGCGCGGCTCTCATCGGCCAGGCGCGCTGACGTCCGCAGGTTGGCGTTCCGCCGGCGCCACGTCATTTCGCGACGACGCAGAACGGTATCGCGGGCGCGGACCTGAACGCGCCCGATTGCTCGTGCCGTCAGCCAACCGGCCACAAACATCGCGATGCCGAAAAGCGCGATTTCGATCACGACGCGGTTCTGGACGATCGCGTCCCAGAAGGCGGCAAGCGTTGGGTTGGCGAAGAACTCGGTCATGGGCTGCGGTCTTTTTCGAGAAGCTGAAAGGGGGTGGGCCGAGCGCTATCGCACGCGGATTTCGACGCGGCGGTTCACGGAGCGGGCGACTGAGACGTCAGCAGCGTCTGTTTCGACGAACGGGCGCTGCGATCCATAGCCGACGACGACCAGGCGATCCTTTGGGATGCCGGCTGCCACGAGGCGCGCTGCGACCTCCTCGGCCCGCTGCCACGAAAGCCGGAAGTTGCTGGCATCGCTGCCGACGGAATCTGTGTGACCGCCGATCTCGAGCAGGTTTGTGCGACACGACCTGAGCGACTTCGCAAGCGCTTGCAGCTTGTTGCCGTGACCCGACGTGATATCGGCGCTGCCAACGCGGAACCAGACGGTCGCGCGCCGGGCCTGATCCGTGATGGCCTGGCTGCAACCGCCGGCAGCGGGGCGCGAGACGGCGCCGGTCGCGACGTTCGAGACCGCCTCGCCGTCGACGGTGACCTTCGCGATCTGGACGGGCTTTGCAGGCGCGGTCGCCGGCTCGACCTTCGCAGCCGCTCGTCGCTCACCCTCCGGCAATCGTGTGAGAACCTCGGAGACCGAACCCGTCGGGATCACGCGATCGGCGTCCGAGAGAACGATCTTCGGCGGAGCAGCAGGTTTTGGAGGAACAGCTTTCGGCGGCTCTGCCTTCGCGACCACGACCGGCTTCGGCTTTTCAACGGGCCGAGCCGCCGGTGTTTTCGGCTGCGGCTTGGCGGCCTGCGTCACCGGCACCTTGAACTCGGGCAGGACAGGCTGTGCGAGGCGGCCCAATCGCGACGGCGGATCAGTCTCAGGCGCGTCAGCCAACTCCACCGGATCAACCGTTTCAACCCGTGCGACCGCGCGCGGCGGCGGGGCCGTCAACGATGTCCGGATGTCCGAGACCAACGCGGGCGCCTGCGCGACGGCTGCGGCAAGCACCGGGGTCTCGGACCCGTAGGCCGATGCAAAGTAAATCGCTGCGCTGCCTGCAAGCGCGATTGACGCCCCTGCACCCGTCAGCCCACGCACGATGGAGGGCCTTCGAGACTGCTGAGTAATCTGTCCTTTGACGAGATTGGGGAGTTCGGGCACGTGCCCGTGGGATTTACGCATACGCATGATCAGACCAAGTCGCGACGCACTTCAACACGCATCTACACTGATGTTGGATTTGAGTACCGTTCGAATTTCGCTGACATTATGACTTGGGACGTACACGAGTGACAGAGCCGCAACGGGCGATGCGGCGATGAGACGTGATCGAATGGTAAAGAGACGACAGCGTTGAGCGAAGATCCGTTCGTCACCGGGCGCACACCGGTCGCAGCCCCGATCTCGCCGCCTGACGACGCACCGACGCTCGCGCCGCCGGTCCGCGGTTGGGACGCGCCCGGGCTCCACTCGCTGCCGAGCGTGTCGGACGACGCGTTCTTTGCTTACGCCATCGCGCAAGCTCCAGACACGACAATCACACTTGCGAACCGTGAAGGCCTAGGCCTGCTTGCAGAGGCTGCTGTGTTCGCGGGGCGTGCGCGCCTTGTGCGGCAGGCGGAAGTCCCAACGAGCCTGATCGCAGCGCTCGATCGTCATCGTCCGCCATTTGCGATTGGGCCCGTCTTAATCCAGGCCATCGTGCTTGCCGAAGAGATCGAGATGCGCGTGCGCGCGCTCTGGCAGGTGACGCGAACGCTCGGCGGCTACGACCTCGATGATGCCGTACTCGCAGACGTCATCTCGGCGGCGCTGAGCGAGGATCTCGCGTTCGAGGTGGAGCGTAGGTCGGCGCCGATCGTCATTCACGGCGGTGCGCGGTTGCTGCCGCTCAGTTCGCTCGAGGCCTGCGACGGCGTCTCCGAGGCAACCGACGCTGAAATGCATCGGAGCCTATGGCAGAGCGCAGCGTTCGCGTTTCTGAGGCCCGCACCGACGCCGCCGAGTTTTGATCTCGTCGCCATGCACGCAGCGTTCCTCGCCGACAACGACCCGGCGACACTCGCCGAGATGCATCAACCATTGCTCGCGTTCCCCGCGGCTGAAATCTTCGACATCTGGCGGCGTAATCTCGCCGTGCTCAACGGCCGCGATGATCCGATGCCGCGTGCGGCGGATGCGATTGCGCGGCTCGACCAGATCGAAACCGGCACGCTCGCGGCCCGACGGCAGGCTTAGGCCGCCGGCACCTACCCCTGGCCTTTCGCGAGGCGATCGAACGCCTGCAGCTCGACAAGCAGCGCTTCAAGCTTCGCGAGCGGGACCATGTTCGGCCCGTCCGACGGTGCTGTGTCTGGGGCCTGATGTGTCTCGATGAAGAGGCCCTGGATACCAACGGCACAAGCCGCCCGCGCGAGGACCGGCACGAAGCGCCGATCACCACCGCTGGAACTGCCCTGCCCGCCCGGCTGCTGCACGGAATGCGTTGCATCGAACACGACGGGGCACCCGGTCTCCGCCATGACCGGCAGGCCCCGGAAGTCGGTGACGAGCGTGTTGTACCCGAATGACGCGCCGCGCTCGGTGACGAGCACGTTGTCGTTTCCGCTCTCGATGACCTTCGCGACGACATTCTTCATGTCCCACGGCGCAAGGAACTGGCCCTTTTTGATCTTGATGACGCGGCCTGTCTTCGCGGCTGCAACCAGCAAATCGGTCTGGCGGCACAGGAACGCCGGGATCTGCAGCACGTCGCAGACCTCGCCGACCGTCGCGCACTGGCTCGCCTCGTGGACGTCAGTGACAACGGGGAGTGCAAACCGCTCGCGGATCTCGGCGAACACCGGCAGCGCGTCGCCGAGCCCGATGCCCCGCCGGCCGGAAAGGCTCGTCCGGTTCGCCTTGTCAAAGGACGACTTGTAGACGAGCGGGATCTGGTTGCGCGCACAGATGTCCTTCAGCGCCTCGGCCATCTCCAGTGCGTGGGCGCGGCTCTCCATCTGACAGGGGCCTGCGAACAACACGAACGGGTTGCGCCCGCCGATCTCGTGCGGCCCGATGCGCACCGTGCGGGTTTCAAGCGTCGTCATTGCACCGCTCATGCCGTCGGCACCTCGTCTGATTTCGCAGGAGCGTCCGCCGCCATCTCGTCTTCTGCGAAGACAAGCACCGTGCCGAATGCGTCGCCCGCAGGGACGTGCAGTGCGCCGTCGTGCGTCTCGACTGACACGCCGGCCTTTTCGATCCAGGTCCGGGCCGCCGCCAGGTCACTACAGGCAAAGTGGATTGCAACAATGCCGTCGTCGGTCGGCGCCGGCCCGTTCAGCAGGCCATCGTAAAGACGCGCTGCCGTCTCCGGCGCCATTACATCGACGCGGCTAAGGCCGGCTGTGTAGCTGTGCATATGCGTGCCGAGCAGCGGTGCTTTATCGCCGAGGAACGTCGCCAGAAAGCGTTTCGCGTCCGATCGCGCCTTCGAGACGAGCGACACGCTCTCGATGCGCGTGACAGCGTTGGCGTGTCCCTTCATGGCGTCTGACCAGAAGTATTCCGGATAGCGGTCGTGGCAACTGAAGAACAGCGTGTTTGGCAAGTGCTTGCTGCGGGCAAACGCAAGCGAGAACGCCAGTTCGACGGTCGTGCCGTCCGGCTGTGTCCCGGTGCGCCCGAAGTTCAGGATACCGGGAGAATCAAGGCCGAGGCTCAGCCAACGCGCGCGGTCGTTGACCGAGTTCTCACCGGCGACAACGAGTGCAGCCGTGCCCTCGTGGCGTGCGAGATAGTCGGCAAGGAAGACGGCGAACGGGGCCTCCGGCGCCGTCTCCGGCGGGCGCGCGAAGCCGTCCTCCACGCTCAGGAGTTCAAGGAACGACGGCCCGATCTGGACGATGCGATTGATCGTGCCCCAGTCGTGCCGGTTCTGGACGCCGACTGTGAAACCGAGCGCTTCGAACAGCGCGCCGAGCTTGTCGAGGTCCTGGGCTGCGAGAATGAGATGATCGAGTTGCCGTGACATGGCATGCCTCCGCCTGCGCACCGGCGCTCAGGGGTACGCTGCGCCGACGCCCGCGTCCAGCGTCGCGCCCCGCCGCCCCGAAACACGCGCAAACCCCGGAAACATGGGGTTTTGCATGCTTTTGAGGCCCGCGCTCAAGGGAGTGTTCATCACTCTTGGCGATACTTCGCGGGTACGGGTCTCAGTCGGGGTTACCCATGCCGTTCTGGAATCGGCAAAAGTTGAATGAGCGCGCTTCGGCACGCGTCGCATCCGTGTTGGACCCGGATGCGGACCCTGGCGATATTCCGCCGCCGAAAAAGGTCTCGCGCCCGAAAGCACGCTTCCCGGAAGCGGCAGCTGCACCGGATTATACGCGCGGCGTTGCTCAGGCAGCTGTTGCCGCGGTGCTTAACGCGCCCCGTGTGACCCGTGCGGCGACTGAGCCGCGGCAGGCGCGCGCTGCCACGCTGGTCGGGCCGGCCGCAACCGATATCGACCTCGAAGCCGATTACGAAGAGATGATGGAGCCGTCGCAAGACGACGCGCTCGCGGCGGACGACCACGATGCCGATTACGTCGGAAACGATGCCGAAGCCGCGTCCTATGACGAGGCTTACGACAGCGTCGAATTCGGCCACGTTTTCGTCGACGCAGACGAGACTGATGACGAAATGAGAGACGAGACCGCCGTGACTACTGACGACGGCCACGAAGTCGAAGCAGCCGAGCCAGAGGTGGTCTTAGGGGCCGACATGACGCGCGCAGCGGATGTGTTCGCGCGGCCGGCCGCTGCCATCGACGCGCCGTCATTTGTCGAAGACGCGCCGTTCGCTGAGCCGGTCTTCGATGAAACCCCTGAGGTTGAGGCCGTCGAGCCCGAACCAGCCGACGCGGACATCGAAGACGCGCCCGCGATGGAAGCGGACCCGGCACCGGCTGAGCCCAGCATTGCGCCGCCGCCTGCCCCGCTGCCGCAGATGCCACCGCTGCAGCTTGGCCCGTCACTGCCAGACTCCATCGACGAGTTGCCGGCCGACGACCTCGACGATGCTGTGATGCTCGGAGCCGACCTCATCGAGACGCCGCCGAGCGTCAGCCCCACCGAGACGATCTCTGAAGATGAGACGACATCCTTCGGCTCACTCGGTGGCGATGTATTCAAGCCGCAGACGACGCCCGAGACCAAAGCGCCGGCCGCGACCAAGTCTGGCCTGTCGGTGTTTGATCTGAAGCCCGTCGGCGTCGTCGCGAGCGAAGCGGACCCAGCGCCGGCTTCGCGTAAGCCGGAGGAGATTGCACCGGCTGGAACTGAGAACGCGACCGATACGACTGACGACGCGCCGGCAGCAGACGCACCGGCGTCGGACGCACCGACGACGCCGAGCCTGTTTGGCGCCGCACCAATTGCGCCAATGGCCCTGCAGCGCCGTCAGCCGAAAAAGCGGCTCGAGGAGTTTGACACCGAAGACGCCGCCCAGCCTGAAACTTCGGCCCCTGCTCAACACCAGCCGGAGCCTGAGGTCGCGGCCGCGCCCAAGCCCGAAGCCCCCATCACTGAGGCAGCGCCAGAGCCGGAGCTCGAAGTTCAGCCAGAAGCAGAAGTTCCAGAGACCGAGCCGGCAGTCGCCGAAGACATCGCCGAACCTGCGCCAGTTGTCGAGGCGGCCGCAGAAGCCGAAGGCGTGCCGGAGCCGACTGCTGAGCCTGAGCCTGAGCCTGCTTCTGTCGCCGAGGCCGAAACCGAAGCGCCTGCGCCTGCGCCTGAAGCAAAGCCCGCACCCGCGGCCGCAGGTGCACCGACGCCGAAGACGCCGGATCTTGCTGCCGCACCGGCAACGCAGACACCCGCCCTTCGCGCACCACGAATGACGCCGCGGCCAAACCCAGCCGTCGAACAACCGAAGTCCGCCGCGACACCTGCAGCCACGCCTGCGCCTGCCGGTGTCTCAAGCCAGGCTGCGGTCTCGGACGTCGCAGAATCCTCAGTGACCGCCCGCGTCAGCCAGCAACTTCAGAGCCGGACCCAACGTGTCCTCGCCGCCCGCACGCAAGCGACTGTTGGGCCGGCATCGCGCGGCGACGACGGCGAGGGCGACGGCGCAGAACAGCGCTTCGCCCGGCGCCGTCCGGCCAAGACTAAGGCTTTCATCATTCAGCCGAACCGCGGCCAGCCCATTCCCTGTGTCGTGCGTGATACCTCGTCCGGCGGCGCGCTCATCCATCTGACCAACGCCGACAACACGCTCTCGCGCGCAGGCGAGAGTGTTGCCGCGCGTTTCACGCTGCAGATGCCGCTTGAGCATGTCGAAGTCGATTGTGAGATCGCCTGGCGCCGCGCGTCGAAGATCGGCGTTCGCTACATCAGCCCGACACGCGTGCTCGCACGGCCAGAGCGTCACAAGCCGAAGTTGGCCGACGCACCGAAGCCCGCCAGCATCATGAGCCGCATCCTAACGCGGTAGATTACAGCCGCGATCTAGACCAGCCTGCTCTGCTTGATCGCAGCCCCGATGAAGCTTTCGAAGAGCGGATGCGGCGCAAACGGTCGCGACTTCAGTTCCGGGTGGAACTGGACGCCGACGAACCAGGGATGCTCCGGATATTCGACGACCTCGGGGAGCAGCCCATCGGGTGACATGCCCGAGAACTTGAGCCCGGCCGCCTCGAGGCGATCGCGGTAGGCGGTATTGACTTCAAACCTGTGGCGGTGGCGATCGGAGATCTGCGTGTCGCCGTAGATCGCCGCGATCCGGCTGCCCTCCTCCAGCATCGCCGGATAGGCGCAAAGCCGCATGGTCCCGCCGAGGTCGCCCTTGCTCGCGCGCTGTTCGAGTTCGTTACCGCGCAGCCATTCCGTCATCAGGCCGACCACCGGTTCCGACGTCTCGCCGAACTCGCTGGAGCCTGCCTTGGGAATATCAGCCAGATGGCGGGCGGCCTCGATGCACGCCATCTGCATGCCGAAGCAGATGCCGAGGTAGGGCACGTCCCGCTCGCGCGCGAACCTGGCCGCCTGGATCATGCCTTCCGCGCCGCGCTCGCCGAACGCGCCGGGCACAACGATGCCATGGACGTTCTCGAGATAAGGCGCGGGGTTTTCGACCTCGAAGACCTCACCCTCGATCCACTCGATGTTGACGCGCACACGGTTTGCGAGCCCGCCGTGGCCGAGCGCTTCGTTCAGCGATTTGTAGGCGTCTTTGAGGCCCGTGTACTTGCCGACGATGGCAACGGTCACCTCACCTTCCGGGTTGGCGACGGTTTGCGAGATCGTCTCCCAGCGCTCAAGGTTCGGGGCGGGTGCGCCGTTGAGGTTGAACGCTTCCAGGACTTCGCGATCGAGCCCCTGCTCGTGATAGGCGAGCGGCACATCATAGATCGAGGCGACATCGAGGGCCTGAATGACCGCGCTTTCCCGCACGTTGCAGAAGAGCGCGATTTTCTTGCGTTCCGAGACCGGGATCTCGCGGTCGCATCGGCACATCAGGATATCGGGCTGAATACCGATCGAGCGCAGTTCTTTGACGGAGTGCTGCGTCGGCTTGGTCTTCAACTCGCCCGCCGATGGAATGAACGGCACCAGCGTCAGATGACAGTAGATCGATGAGCCTCGCGGAAGCTCATTCCCGAGCTGCCGGATCGCCTCGAAGAACGGCAGGCCTTCGATGTCTCCAACCGTCCCGCCGATTTCGACGAGCACAAAGTCCACGCCTTCGTTGCCGTCGAGCACGAAAGCTTTGATCGCGTCAGTGACGTGCGGGATCACCTGCACCGTGCCGCCGAGATAGTCGCCGCGGCGCTCCTTTGTCAGGATGTCCTGATAGATGCGGCCGGCGGTGACGTTGTCCGACTTCTGCGCCGGCACGCCGGTGAAGCGCTCGTAGTGGCCGAGGTCGAGGTCTGTCTCCGCGCCGTCATCGGTCACGAAGACCTCCCCGTGCTGGTAGGGGCTCATCGTGCCGGGGTCGACGTTCAGGTACGGGTCGAGCTTGCGCAGACGAACCGAGTACCCGCGCGCCTGAAGCAGCGCGCCGAGGGCGGCGGACGTGAGGCCTTTGCCAAGGGAGGAGACCACGCCGCCGGTAATGAAGATGTACCGTTGCATGGGGTTACAGGATAAACGCGTCGGCCGCCGATTCGAAGCGGCAATTGCGCATCATTCACCGTTGAGGCGAGGGCCGACGTCGCACGTCGGCGGCAAGCCCAGTTGCATTGCGTTAGTTACCCGACGGCGCGCTCGGGCTGCTTGGCAGGCGCTGAAGACCGCGGCCACCCTGAAGGTCGTCAAGAATGCCGCCGCTGCCGGGCTGCGCCGGGCCGGAGGTGCCCGCCGGGACGTCATCGAGAACCGAGCGCGGTGTGCCGCCGCCGCCTGACAGGATCGCCAGGCCGATGCTGGTGCAGAAGAACAGCATCGCCAGGAACGCCGTCGACTTCGTCAGGAGGTTCGCTGTGCCGCGCCCTGATAGGAAGCTGCCGCCACCGGCACCGCCGCCGCCCATGCCGAGCGCACCGCCCTCGGACTTCTGCATGAGCACGATCGTCACAAGCGCGACGGCGATCAGCAGATGGATGATGAGGAGGATGGTGGACATGGGCCGGTTCGGATCGATTGGAGGTGTCGCGCGACAGTCTCAAGCACAGACGGCCCGGCGTCGCGGTGTTTGCGAGGACATAGCGGCCTCGCCCTGATTGCGCAACGGGCAGGCTTTCGAGGTCCCGGCCGGCGGGCCGATCAGCGCGCGTTGAAGACGTCGTCAGCCCACGTCTCAGTTCGGGTTCGCGTTGGCGTCGCCGAAGAGGGGGACGACCCCGGGCGCGGTGCCGTTTGCTGAGGTAACGCGGGGCGCACGGGCCGAGGCCGTTCCCGCGCGATGATCGGGCGGGCGGTTGCAGGACGCTCGGACAGCGTCCCGCGGATCTGACCGGCTGGCGCCACCGCGCCGCGCCCGCGAAGGGCATTGCGCACGGGCAACGGCACCTCACCCCGCGACGATCGCCGCTGCGTGCGCGTCGTCAGCGCTGCCACCTTCGCCTGCCGCACCGTCGCATCCAGCGCTGACGGGATCGGCGGCTGGCTGCGCGCATCGCCCTTGATCTGCGCGACGACAACATTGTCGAAGCCAATGGGGCATTGGAACTTGAGCTGTTCTTCGAGCGCAATGTAGGCCCCGATGCTGCCGATCTGTTTCGGCGTCAGATTGGCCTTCGCCCATTCGGGCCCGCGTTCGATGTGATCGGCGACACCGGCCGCCGTGAGCGCCTTTCTCTCACGATCGAGGTCGCGGCAGTACTCCGCCGAGAGCGCGGCCGCATGTGCCGCCACCGGCAGAGCCACGATCGCGATTGCGGCACCCACGAGCCGCACCATCGTCGCCCGACACCGGCCTGAGCAACGCGCCCTCATTTGGCAATCCGTGTTGCAGCTTCGACGATTGGGGTGAAGGTCGCAGCCTTGAGGCTTGCGCCGCCGACCAGTGCACCGTCGACATCGTCGATCGCGAGCAGAGCATCGGCGTTGTCGGATTTGACCGAGCCGCCATAGAGCACGCGCAGGTCATCAGCCACGGCGCCAAACCGTTCAGAGAGCGCCGACCGGATCGCCGAATGCATGTCGCGGACGTCGTCGGGCGTTGCGGTCAGGCCCGTCCCGATCGCCCAGACGGGCTCGTAGGCGATCACAACCGTGTCAGCGGTGACCGTCTCCGGCAGGCTTGCGTGCAACTGGCGGAGGACGACGCTGGTCGCGAGGCCGGCCTGGCGCTGGCCCATCGTCTCGCCGACACAGACAATCGCTGTGAGCCCGGCGCGAAGGCCGGCCTCGGCTTTCGCTTTAACAACGGCATCGGTTTCGCCGTGATCCGAACGCCGCTCGGAATGCCCGACGATGACGTAGGACGCGCCGGCATCCGCGAGCATTTCGGGGGCGGTGTCGCCGGTGTGCGCCCCGGATGTTGCGGTGTGGCAGTCCTGACCACCGAGCTTCAGCGCCCCGAGCCCGG
>JBCBXS010000059.1:0-11190 GCA_039816475.1 Pseudomonadota bacterium
GGCAGCGTCGAGAACGGGTTCAGCCGCGTACCGAGGGCCAACACGACGTCCGCCTTCGAGATCAGCTCCATCGCAGCCTTCGAGCCGTTATAGCCAAGCGGGCCAACGGAAAGCGGATGCGATCCCGGGAAGGCGTCGTTGTGCTGATAGTTGCAGCAGACGGGCGCCGCGAGCTTTTCGGCGAGCGCTGCCGAGGCGTCGATGCCGCCTGAGAGAACGACGCCCGCGCCATTCAAAATAACCGGGAACTTCGCCTCCGAGAGCAGCTTGGCTGCATCTTCAAGCGCGTCGCGGCCGCCGGGTGACCGCTCGAGGTCGACGATCTGGGGCAGGTTGATGTCGATAACCTGGGTCCAGAAATCGCGCGGCACGTTGATCTGGGCCGGGGCTGAGAGACGACGTGCGTTGGTGATGACCCGGTTCAGAACCTCCGCCATTCGCGACGGGTCACGGACTTCTTCTTGGTAGCAGACCATGTCCTCGAACAGCTTCATCTGCTCGATTTCCTGGAAACCGCCTTGTCCGATCGTCTTGTTGGCCGCCTGCGGGGTGACCAGAAGAAGCGGCGTGTGGTTCCAGTAGGCGGTCTTCACCGGGGTGACGAAGTTGGTGATGCCCGGGCCATTCTGCGCGATCATCATCGACATTTTGCCGGTCGCGCGTGTGTAACCGTCAGCCGACATGCCGGCGTTACATTCGTGCGCACAGTCCCAGAACTTGATGCCGGCCTCGGGGAACAGGTCCGAAATCGGCATCATCGCCGAGCCGATAATCCCGAACGCGTGCTCGATGCCGTGCATCTGAAGCACTTTTACGAATGCTTCTTCGGTGGTCATTTTCATGGGGCGAATTTCCTCCAGATGCGGTCTCAGAGGGCAAAATCGCGGCCTCAAACAGCTCGCTGACATCCGCTGTCAGCTCGCCATGCGAGAGTGCCCGTCTCATCCTGTGATACTTTCCCCGGCGATGTGACATGCCTCCGAAAACAGTGTCAATCGAAGCCAAGGGATAAGCCGCGGGCGGAAACGTCGCTTGTCGATGTCGGCAACAAAGCCGGTGGCAAAGGGGAAGAACAGAATGCTGAAGATCTACGGGCGCGTGAACTCGATCAACGTGCGCAAAGTGCTCTGGGCGGCTGCGGAACTCGGCCTCGACTACACCCAGGAGGACTGGGGGCGCGGCTTCCGAGGCACCGACGAGCCGGAGTTCAAGGCCGTCAGCGGCTTCGGCGTGATCCCGGTGATCGACGACGACGGGTTCATCCTGCGCGAGAGCAACACGATCGTCCGCTACCTTATCGCAAAGGAAAACCGGACTGATCTGCTCCCGGCCGATGTGAAGGCGCGCGCAACAGTCGAGGCCTGGATGGACTGGGCCGGCAGCGATCTTTCGCAGGAGGTACGGATCGTCGCGCAGACGCTGCTGTTTAAGATGCCGAACTTCGATGATCCGAAGTATCTCGAGCCAGCAATTGCAGCCTGGACCCGGCAGATGGGCTTTCTTGATGCACATCTGGCCGGCGGATCCCCTTACGTTGCCGGCGACGCGTTCACAGCCGCCGACATCCCGGTTGGGTTGTTCACGAACCGATGGTTCATGACGCCGATTGAGCGGCCCGATTTCCAACATGTTCACGCGTACTACGAGCGACTGAAGGAACGGACTGCGTTTCGGGAGCACGGCGCAAATGGGACACCGTGAGCTGATCTGTATTACGGACGCGCGACGGTGGTGGGCAGCGGCCTTGCGCGCACTGGCGTTGGCCGTCTGCGCGATCCTCGGGCACGCGAGCGTCGCCGTTGCGCAATCGCCGCAACCGGGCGGTGTGTGCGTTGTCTGCACCGAGCCATTGGCGACCTATGAGTGCGTTCTGCCGCCGAAGCTCCAAGCGCATGCGGGCGGCAATAAGATTGTCCGTCGGGGATTGCACCTCGCGTGTTTGAGCGAGATCGCGAAGGTGCGCGGCCACGAGAGGTGCGGCGCGCGACGCGGGAAGGCCGGGCCGTGCACCGGGCTCATTCACACGCTGCAAGGGACGCTCGGAGACCAACGACCGCCAAAAGTGGTGACCGGGAAAAGCGGCCGAACTACCCCAGCGCCGACCGAAAAGACAGCGCCCGCTCAAAACGGTGCCGCATTGCCTGAGCCGCGCCGCGAACAGGCCGAAACTGAGGACGCGCCGCCGAAGACGATGCAGGAGCTCGCCGAGCAAGCGACCGAGAAAACCGGTCAACAGCTCGATGATGCGGGCAAGGCAATCGGCAATGCTGCGAAGAAAAGCTGGACGTGCCTGACGTCGCTTTTCGCGAACTGCTAAGGGCGGCGCCCCACCCGCGCGGACGCGGGAACAGGCAGCCGGGCTCAATCAGTTCTGGCGCAGCCACTCGCGCGCAAGACGCTGTGCCTTTGCGACGTCATCGCGGCTCAGCTCACGGGCGATGTCCGAGCGGTATTCCTTCGCAGCTTCGTTCCCGCGAACGGCTGCGAGATTGAACCACTTGTGCGCGATCACGAGGTCTGGCGTGCAGTCGCGGCCGGTGCTGTAACGCAGTCCGAGTTCGAACAACGCATCGCTTGATGTCGCGAAGTCGCCATGGCTTTCGCCGTTAAAAGAGGTGTCGAAGCGGGCCATCCCAAATCCTCTGGTCTCTCATCGGAGCGGGCGTGATCCCGCTGAATTCGATGAGCCGAGCATGGGCGGCGGCGACGCGAAAATGTGTTAATGCGAGCGGCTTTTTGTGCGTATTCGCCGGACTTTATTGGAAGCGAACTATGACCCGCTGTGTCGCACCGGGATTATTGGCTCAGTCCGGTGCAACGTGTAGGCCGGCGTCAGGAAACGCCGGCCCCTCGTGTCGCATGACGCGCCCGATTATCTCGCGCGTTGCCCGAACAGGACCGCCTGCGCGTCCTTGTCCTTCGACAGATCAAACTTCGCGCGTTCGTCCTTGCCGACCGAAAGTGCCGTCTCTGTTTCGGGGCGCGCTTCGATCCGTTTGATCCACGCACCGATGTTTGGAAACTCAGACGCGTCCTGTCCCTGCCGGTCCATGATGCGCACCCACGGGAACAAGGCCATGTCGGCAATCGAGTAGTCGCCGGCAACAAACTCGCGGTCCGCGAGCCGCTTCTCGAGGACGCCGTAGAGGCGGTTCACTTCGTTGGTGTAGCGGTCGATGCCGTACTGGATTGTCTCCGGCGCGTAGTTGCGGAAGTGGTGGCACTGGCCGGCCATCGGTCCGACGCCACCCATCTGCCACATCAGCCACTCCTCGACCTCGACGCGTTTGCGTTCGTCGGTCGGGTAGAACTTTCCGGTCTTGCGGCCGAGGTACTGCAGGATCGCGCCGGACTCGAACACGCTGATTGGCGCGCTGCCCGGACCTTCAGGATCGATGATCGCGGGCATGCGGTTGTTCGGCGAGAACTTCAGAAATTCGGGATCGAATTGGTCGCCCTTGCCGATGTTGATGTACTTCACATCGTAGGGCAGTCCGCAGGCTTCCAGCATCAGCGTGACTTTGAAGCCGTTCGGCGTTGGCCAGTAATAGAGTTCGATCGGTTTTTGAGACACGGGGGGCATCACCTTGTTTGGGGATGGCCGAGCATCAGCGACACTTGCAATGCCACCTTTGCTTGGCAGCTCATCCGTCGGTTGGACGTGGCGAAGACATGGGCGTCACGGCGGCGCTTGGTAGGCCGCCGCGCATCACATGTTCAGGATCAGGGCTTGAGGACCGTCGAGCCCGTCGTCTTGCGCGCTTCCAGATCGCGATGGGCCTGCGCTGCATCCTTAAGCGCGTACGTCTGATTGACCGAGATCTTCACCTTGCCGGATGAGACAACCGAAAACAGGTCGTCAGCGTTTGCCTGAAGGTCTTCGGGCGTCGCTGTGTACGTGAACAACGTCGGCCGCGTCACGTAGAGCGATCCTTTCTGTGCGAGCAGTCCCGGATCGAAATTCTTGATCGGCCCGGACGCGTTTCCGAACGTCACGAACAGACCGAGCGGCTTAAGGCAATCGAGCGATGCGGGATACGTGTCAGCGCCAATGGAGTCGTAGACCACGTCGACGCCCTTGCCGTTGGTGATCTCCTTGACCTTCTCGACGAAGTTTTCGGTGCGGTAATTGATCATGTGCGTCGCGCCGCTCTTCTTGGCGAGCGCGATCTTCTCGTCCGAGCCGGCAGTGCCGATGATCGTTGCGCCGAGATGCTTCGCCCACTGGCACGCAATCAGACCGACCCCACCCGCAGCGGCATGGAACAACAACGTCGTGTTCGGGCCGACGATGTAGGTCTGGCGCAGAAGATAGCGCACGGTCATGCCCTGCAGCATCATCGCCGCAGCCGTCTCAAAGGCGATGCCATCGGGAAGCTTCACAGCACGATTGGCTGGCATCACGCGCTCTTCCGAATAGCTGCCCATCGGGTTTGCGTAGGCGATGCGATCACCGGCCTTAAAGCGCGTGACGCCTTTGCCGACCTCGACCACCTCACCGGCGCCTTCCATTCCGAGCACGGCAGGGAGCTCGACTGGGTACAGCCCCGAGCGCTGGTACGTATCGATGTAGTTGAGACCCACCGCTTTGTGTTTGACGCGGATTTGGCCGTCGCCCGGCTTGCCGACCTCGACGCTCTCCCATTTCATCTTGTCAGGGCCGCCGGTTTCATGGATGCGGATGGCGTTGGGCATGACTGGGACCTCTTGAGTGGGATGGCCAAAGGGATGACGGGGCGCGTCGCTGAAACATAGAACCGCCTGGTGCGACTGGGATCGGGCGCGAATTGGCCATAGTACAGACAGACCACCAGCTTCTATGGCCGGCGGCTGTTGCAGACAAGGCCGGACCAGGAGGGTTTGGCTCCAGTGGCCGGTGCGGGAGACGACGTTGAACTTCACGCAGCACTTCTCGCGGCGCGCGGCTGGCTGGGCCCGACAGATGGCGCGGACGTCAGCGACGCTCGCGCTGGCCGCCGTGACCGGACTGACCGTCGCCGCGTGCGCGACGCAACCACAGACTGCCGCGCAACTGACGCCTCCGGGAACACGCTGCGTCGATGACAGCCCGCGTTGCCTGAAGGCCCGCCAGATCGCGCTCGCAGAGATCATGCGGGACAAGCAGCGGACGTGGATCGCGTCACCGCCGTCGGCTGAAACCTATGCTGCCGGTGTTCGCCTCTTCGCGTTCAAGACGCAGAAAAAATCACTGAGTTGTCCGCAGCTGACCGCAGGCCATCGCGAGGCAAGCGGCGCCGCCGGGGTCCTTCGCGGACCGCAGGGGCAATCGCTCACACCGGGTCAGCGCGCCAGAGGCGTCATCCTCGGTGAGGAAGTCGCGCGCGAGCTGAAGCGCGAGATGCGCCGGCGGTGCGGCCGACGGGGCACCGCGCGGTCATGACACTTCAGGAGATTGGCGAGACGATCGTCACCTTCGTGCGGACGAACCCGCAGTGGCTTGCGCCCATGCTGTTGCTGCTCGCGTTTGGTGAGTCGATCGCGTTTCTGTCGCTGATCCTGCCGTTCTGGTGGATGCTCATCGCGCTCGGCGCCATGGTCGCGCCGGGCTCAACCGAGTTCTTCATCGCACTTGTTGCAGCATCGATCGGCGCCGGGCTGGGCGACTGGGTGTCTTACTGGCTCGGCTACTACTTCTCGGACAACATCAAGGGCATGTGGCCCTTCACCCGCTATCCGGACCTGATGCCGAAGGGCGAGGCGTTCTTTCAGAAATACGGCGTTTGGGCGATCGTGCTCGGCCGCTTCTCAGGACCGCTTCGCGCAACCGTGCCGGTCGTCGCCGGCGCGACGCGCATGCACTGGGTGCCATTTCAGATCGCAAACTGGCTGTCGGCGTTTCTGTGGGCCGGCGTACTCATGATTTTCGGTGGCGGGGTCGGGCAGCTCTTTGGCTATCTCTCGAAGACCTTCGGCTGGTCGTAGATCGCCAGCCGGTCTCCAACGTCACGACGTCTTGGTGATAACGCCGAGCTGGGCGTAACGCCGGTAGAGCATTTCGAACGCGAGCGAGGCACCGGCGTCATCCGCCGCCGATTGCAGGACCGGCTCCAGCGTCTCGCGCGGCGTGACCGTGAACTTTGCGAGCCACGCATACATCGCCGAGCCGAACCAGCCGGGCCAACCGCCCATGTCACCGAAATCGACCACATGCACGGAACCGGTCGGTCCGACCGAGGCGACGGCCTGCGGCAGCACAGCTTCCCATGGCGGGATCATCGACAACGTGTAGGAGCAGAACGCGCGATCCATCGACGGGACGCCGAACAGCGCGTTCGTGTCAAAGTCCGTCGCGTCGCCTTGAGCGAGTTGAACGCGATCGGACAACCCGGCGCGGGCAACCGCGGCGCGCGCGGTCGTCAGCATCTCATTTGAGATGTCGAAACCGTAGAAGCGTGCATCCGGGTACCGCTTCGCCGCCAGGATCAGGTTGCGACCTGTCCCGCAGCCGATCTCCAGAACGGTCCCGCCCGGCGGCGGTAAAAGACCCGCGATCATCCGATCGCGACCCAGGAGATAGTACTTCCGCGTCGCGTCGTAGATGTAGCGCTGATAGCGATAGATGCCGTCCATATGCTGGGCGGCATCGGCTGTCGGGCCTGCGCTCACACGGACGCCGCGGTGTCTGTGTCCTGCGCCGGGGCGCCATCACGCTTGCGGACGTAGAGATGAAACCCGCCGTAGATCGACGAGCGGTCTTCCGCCGTCCAGGCCTTGCACTGGTCGGCGTTGTAATCGAACTCGGCAAGGATGTTATCCGGCACACGTCCAGGCAGGATTGTCTCGACTCCGGCCGTCCGGAAGATCACGCGAGCCCCAGGACGCGCGGACCGAACGATTTCAGACCAGAGGTCGGTCAAGACGTCGTCAGTCATCCAGTCCTGCGCATCGAGGAGGACGTAGGCGTCGACCGACTGCTCAGGCTGCGCTTTCAGATATTCGGTGAAGGAGCGATGCTCGATCGACACCTTGCCGATGCGCTCGCGAAGCGCCTCGAAGTTCTCGCGCTGCAAATAGGGTGGAAGCGGGCCTGAGCCGCCGCTCGCATAGCGTCGGCCGAACGCCTGCCACGCGAAGTAGTTGTCTTTCAGATCGAAGTCGCAGGCGAGCCGCTCGAGACGCTCGCGCAGCACCTTCGACATATGTTCTTCGTCGCCCTTGAGCGCTTCGAACTGCGAGGGCGGGATGCCGAGCCCGAACAATGCCGACGGTTTGTTCAGGAGCCAGCGAATGTGTCGCTTCTCAAACAGCGGTGCGAGCTCGGCGTTGAAGATTTCCCGTTGCTCGCTCTTTGATCGCGCCGACAGGATCTTGCGTGGATTACGGCCGTGCGCGCGGGCGAGCAGGTGGCTCGCGCCAATGAACGTGCCGAGCAGGCCGTGCCGATAGAGGTTGTTGCCGAAATAGCCAATGCGCCGCCGCCCGATGAAGTTGCGCTTCTCCCAGTAGTCGCGCGTGTCCGGATCGAGGTTGGGGCGGATGTAGTCGTAGTAAGCCTCGACATTCGCGCGCGCGTCGGCCTCAGCAAAGAAGCGGTGGAACGCCTGATAATCAGGCAGGTGCCGGACGGCTGCGAACTTCAGCCGGTTGAGGGCGATGTGGGCGGGATTGAGATCGACTGCGGTGACTTCGATGGCCGCCTCGGTCGCATAACTCAGGATGTTGCAACCGCCGGATGCAATCGCGACCAGTCGTTCGCCGTCCTGAAGCTGCATCGCTTTAAGGTCGACGACCGGGTCTTCCCAGATCTGCGGGTAGACGAGCCCGGAAAACGCCAGCGTGAAAAGCCGTTCCTGAACGCCGCGGCCGGATGCGGCCTTGTGGCGATGGACTGCCTTATGGAGGCGAACCTGCCGCTCGTTGCGGCGTGCCTGAAAACCCGATCCGGCCGACGTCGCTTCAGCCGACGACGTCGCGTTCGCGTCCATATTCGCGTCCATGTATCTCCCACCCTGCAACCCGTCATTCCGGACTGCGCGCCTCTCAGTCTTCGGCACGTCGTGATGGTGCCGTAAGCCTTTGAGCCCGCGCGATCAGAATGCAGGTTACTGTCGTTACGATCAGGTCGTCGGCTTAGCGCTTGCTCCAGGGAACATCAAGAATGCTCAGCGGCTCAGCAACTGAAGCCTTCGCGTGGATTGTCGAATTCACACGCGAGAACAGTGACTACATCGCGCCAATTGTCTTCGCGATGGGACTTGGCGAGAGCCTTGTCTTTGTTTCGTTTTTCATCCCTTCAACGGTTCTGTTTTTGGCGATTGGCGCAGCCCACAGCGCGGCGGATGGAAGCTTCTGGCACGTCTGGCTCGCAGCTTCAGCGGGCGCCTTCATCGGCGATGTCATCTCGTTTTGCGTCGGCCGCTACATGAAGGGCGGGCTGGCGCGCGTCTGGCCGTTTTACCGCAACCCTGAAATCCTCGATCGTGCGCGCATCACGTTTCGCGACTGGGGCGGCACGTCGATCATCATCAGCAAGTTCATGGGGGCCATCCGGCCGGTGCTGCCGGTCGCCGCCGGCGCACTCGAAATGCGTTGGGGCGTCTTCCTGCCAGCGAGCGTTCTCTCGTGCCTCATCTGGGCGGGCGCGTTCCTCGGCCCCGGATACGGATTGCAGATCTTTTCGTGGTGGTGAGCGGTTGCGGGTCGGCGCGGGCGCGTGCTGACGTACGCGCATGAGCGATCAGCCGAAACACATGCACCTTGCCCAGTTCCTCGTACATGGGCCGACGCACCACAGCCTTGCGATGTGGCGTCATCCCGAGACGACGGTGAACGGTCTCGAGTGGGCACAGCCGGCGCTTTACCAGGATATCGCGAGGACGTGCGAGCGCGGCTGTTTCGACATGGTCTTTTTCGCCGACCTGAACTACATCGCCGATACGTTCACCGGCAGCCTCGGGCCTGCGCTTCGGAATGCGACGCAGGCGCCGGAGCACGACCCCATCCCGCTACTCTCGTGGATGGGCGCTTCGACCGAGCACATCGGCCTCGCGTCAACGTTTTCAGTCAGCCACCATCATCCGTTTTACGCCGCGCGGCTCTGGGCAACGCTCGATCATCTGACCGGCGGGCGAGCCGGTTGGAACGTCGTCTCGTCGCTCAATGCCAACCAGGCAGCGAACCATGGCGAAGAGCGCCAGGACAGCGACACCCGCTACGACCGGGCGGAAGAGTTCATCGAGGTTTGCAACAAACTCTGGGCGAGCTGGGATGACGATGCGCTGACGATGGATCGCGATGCCGGTGTCTTCGCCGACCCCGATAAAGTCCGCAGGATCGAACACGAGGGCCGCTTCTTCAGATCGCGCGGGCCGCTCAACGTCGTCCCCTCACCTCAACGCGGCCCCGCGATCCTGCAAGCCGGTGTCTCGTCGAAGGGCCGCGATTTCGCAGCCCGTCATGCGGACGCAATCTTTGCGATCCAGCCGGTCGCGGAACACGCAAAAACCTACCGCGACGACATTCGCGCCCGCGCCCGCGACTTCGGCCGCGACGGCGATGCGATCAAGGTGCTGTTCGGCATGCAGCCGATCCTTGGTGACACGGAAGCCGACGCAAAAGCGCGCCAACGCGAACACAACGAATTGGTCCACGCAGAAGGCGGGCTTGCACTGCTGTCAGCCCATCTTGATTTGGATCTCTCGACGCTCGACCTCGACCAGCCGTTGATTGACTGCGACGAACGCAAGCTTGATCGCATGCGATCGCGCGCCGTGCACGACGATGGCACACCCATGACCATCCGCGAGGTCGCTCGCCGTCATGGTGAGAGCGTTACGCTTCCCCAGTTCGTTGGCACCGCCGAACAGGTCGCTGACCGGATGTGCACGTTTCAGGACGCGGTCGGCGGCGACGGGTTCATGCTGTCTGCGATCTCGCTGCCGACGGCGATCAACCGGTTTGTCGATGACGTCGTGCCGATCCTGCAGGAGCGCGGCCGGCTGCGAACAGCCTACGAAGCGGGCACGCTACGGGGCCTGTTCGCTGATGGGTGAACGCCATGGTGACGGCTAACGGTTGCTGTCCGGCACTGCGCCGTAGCGATTGAGGATGACGGGGAAGTACTTCTCACCGTCACCGGCTTCGATTGCATCTTCGAACAAGCGCCGCGTCGTCTCCGCCTGCTGCAAGCCGATCCCCGCGCTTTCTGCCAGCTCAATCGCATAGGCGAGGTCTTTGAGCGCATAGCGCGTCGCGAACGCACGCTCCGGGAAGTCACCTGACAGCAGCGCCTTGCGGCCATGGTTTCGCAACGCGAAGCTGTCGGCTGAGCCCTTCTCCAGCGCGTCGAACAGAGCGTCGCCATCGAGACCGTTCGCGCGCGCAGTCGACAGCGCTTCGCTGAGCGCCGCAACCGTCTGGAACAGCACCATGTTGTTGAGCTGCTTGACCATCTGCCCGGCGCCGAGCGGACCGCAGTGGACGATCTCCTCGGAGAAGCAGTCGATCGCGGGGCGCACCCGCTCCAGCGTCCGTGCGTCTCCACCGAACAGAACGATCAGCGTTCCGCTTTCGGCAGCCGCCCTGGTTCGGGTAATTGGCGCGTCGACAAACACAACGTCTTTTTCGACGAACGCGTCTGCAAGCTTGCGCGTCAGCGGAACCGGAGACGTTCCATGATCAACGACCACCTGCCCCGGCCGAACGGAGGCGAGCAGCCCGCCGTCTCCACGGCAGATCTCCTCAAGCTCATCACCACCCGGAAGACAGAGGTGGACGGCGTCGACGGCGGCGACCAGTTCGCGCAGTGATGGTGCCAATGCCGCTATGGCCGGGCCGTCGTCGTTTGCGATCTCCGCCCGATCGAAGCCGAGCACCGTCTCAAGGCCCGCCTCTTCGCGCTTGCCGACGATGTGCCTGAACATCGGCCAGCCCATCGTCCCGAGACCGACAAACCCGACACGTTTGACCGGCGTCGCTTCGCGGGCAGGTGCCATTCGGATGAACCTTTCGAGATGGCTCAGTGCTGACACAAGTGCTGGCACTGCTAAAAGACGTCGGACGCGAGCTGACGGCGCCCCGCCGCCGTATGCGCTCGCTGCGAATTCAAGGGACTGATCGCGCGCCGCCGCTTTCTTCGCGCGAAGCTATCACGGGACGGATTGGAATGAAGCTCGACGGCTCACGGCTGCTCAACGGATCACGCGAGGAGGTCTGGACCAAACTCAACGA
>JBCBXS010000005.1:0-19280 GCA_039816475.1 Pseudomonadota bacterium
CGCGCTGCGAGACGAGCACGGCGACGGAGAAGTTGCCGTTGAAGCAGAGGTCGGCTGCGCTCGCGAACGTCTCCGCGACCTCGGACGGATCGTCGACGGGAAAGCACTTCACGCCCACGGCCTCGAGCACCGAGCGTGTCGCCATGCCCATCTGGACCTGCCACGGATTGAACTCACCCCAGACGCCGCGCATCGTCACCAGCATGAGACACGGCGCGCCGAGGATCGCTGGAAACCCGAGCGCGTTGATACAGTTGCCAACGCCCGAGGACTGCATCGCCATAAGGCTGCGCTTGCCGCCGAGCCACTGACCCGCAACAACGCCCATGCCTTCTTCTTCCGTGGAAAGCGTGACGAGACGCATCTCATCGCTGTCGGCGACCATGCGGAGCAGCGGTGTCAGGCCACCGTCCGGGATCGTGCAGACGGTTTCGATGCCCCGCTTGCGCATCGCGGTGAATACATCGGCGGACCAGCCGTCACCGGTGTCGCTTGCGTGACCGCTCATCCGGCAAGCGTCTGGAGTTCTTTGACGATCGCAGCCCCCATCTCGGAGGTGCTGACCTGGCGCATGTTGGGCTGCATGATGTCGATTGTTCTGAGGCCCTGCGCGAGGACGTTTGCAATTGCGGTGTCGACCATATCGGCCTCAGCGTTCCGGCTAAGTGAATACCGCAGCGCCATGCCGAACGAGGCGATTGTCGCGATCGGGTTGGCCTTACCCTCGCCGGCAATGTCGGGCGCTGACCCGTGCACCGGCTCGTACATTGCCTTGGGTCGACCGGTGTCGGGATCAGGCGCGCCAAGCGACGCCGACGGCAGCATCCCGAGCGAGCCCGTGAGCATGGCGGCGGCATCGGACAGCACATCGCCAAAGAGATTGTCGCAAACGATGACGTCAAACTGCTTCGGATCGCGGACGAGCTGCATCGCGCAATTGTCGGCCAGGATGTGCTGAAGCTCGACGTCTGGCGCGTGCTCTTTGTGGGTCTCGGTCACGACCTCGTTCCAGAGAACACCGGTCATCATAACGTTCCGCTTCTCGGCGGAGTGGACAAGGTTGCGCCGCTTCCGCGCGAGATCGAACGCGACCTTCGCAATGCGTGAGATCTCCGACGTCGTGTAGAGCGTTGTGTCGACCGCGCGCTTCTCACCGTTCGCGAGTGTGACGACTTCCTTTGGCTCTCCGAAGTAGGTGCCGCCGGTCAGCTCCCGCAGGATGAGGATATCGAGGCCCTCGACGATCTCGCGCCTAAGCGATGAGGCCTCGGCCAACGCCGGATAGCAGATCGCAGGCCGCAGATTTGCGAACAGCTCAAGGTCCTTGCGTAACCTGAGGAGCCCGGCCTCGGGACGGACTTCGAACGGGACGCCGTCCCACTTGGGGCCGCCGACGGCACCGAAGATCACAGCGTCCGAGGCAGCCGCCTTCTCCATCGCAGCATCGGTAATCGGTACGCCGTGCGCGTCGATCGCGGCCCCGCCGACAAGATCGCGTTCCAGCTCAAAGGACATGTCCGACGCTGTGCGATCAAAGAAGCCGATAACACGCTCGACTTCGGCCATGGTCTCAACGCCGATGCCGTCGCCGGGAAGGAGGAGAAGCTTGTAGGTCGCCATTGATGCCTGCTGCGTGCGGGAAGAGAGGGCCAGCACGCAGTCAGGTTCGGCACTGAGTTGAGGTTAGAACGCCGCCAGCGTGCGACAGCACTCTAGTGCGTTTCCACCTCGGAGGGAAACGGGGGACGCCGTTAAGAGAGCCGCCGATGGCGCCCGTACGCAGTTAGCGTACGCCGAGGAGCCGGCGCGCGTCGTCGAACTGCGCCCGTGGCAGTTCGAACGGCAGAATGACCTTGTTGCCGTCGCGGGTGACGATCTCGCAGCGGGTCGCGGAGTAGCCGTCGCGGTCGTAACCTTTCGTCTGGCGCAGATCGAGGATGTTGCGGAACGAAATCGCTGTCGTCTCTTCGGCAAAGAAGTTCGACGATGTCAGCACCGCAGTCCGGTCAGCGGGATCGAAGCGGACGCCCGTCAGCGACTTCGGGACCATCACGCCGTAGGTAAAAGCGATTGTCGCCACCACCATGATCAGGATCAGGCAGGCGATGATCACGCCGTGTGAGTCGCGAAACATCACCGGATCGAGCAGCGCAATCACGATCAACGGTGAGATAAAGCCGAGGAGCATCGGCGCGAGTGCATCAAATCGCATGCCCTTGCGGACGTCGGCTTCGACTGCATCAGCGCGGCGGCGGCGCTCCGGTCTTGCGTCTGACATGATAGAACCCCTGACCTAACGGAGTGATCAGACACCAAATCGATTAAAATGAATTTGAAGCACTCTAGCCCGCGCAGGCCGGATCAGCGATTTGGCCAAATCGGAAAACAAAGAGTTGCGACGCCTGCCAAACCGGCACAACGCTGACGCTCAGGCGCGGCGCGTCTGCTGCGGTCACGTTCGCCGACGGCCGCTGAAGCACCGGGGTTCGAGCCACCAGCCATGATCGACTGGCCTCATGACGTCACGCCGACCGCCGAATACGAGGCCGCCGTCGATTTTGTCGAGACCGGCGAAGGGCACCTGTTCGTGACGGGCCGCGCCGGCACGGGGAAGTCGACGCTTCTGCGGGTTATGCAGGACATGCTCGGCGATCGCGCGGTGGTCGTGGCTCCAACGGGCCTGGCTGCGATCAACGTTGGCGGCCAGACCATCCATTCGTTTTTCGGCCTCCCGCCGCGTTTGATCCGGCCGGACGACATTCGCCGCGGACGCTTCGGACGCGTCATGCGTGCGATGTCGACGTTGATCATCGATGAGGTCTCGATGGTCCGGTCCGATCTGATGTGGGCGATCGACCAGTCGCTGCGGGTCAATCGTGGCCGGCCACAGGACCCGTTCGGCGGCGTGCGGCTTCTTCTGTTCGGCGATCTGCATCAGCTGCCGCCGGTCGTCCGCGATCCTGAAGAGGCAGCCCACCTCGAGGGGACTTTCGGCGGCCCATTCTTCTTCTCCGTCTCCGCGCTGCAGGAGGAGATCGGGACGCAGCTTCTGGAACTCGGCCAGGTCTTCCGCCAGACCGACGAAGCCCTCGTCCAGATTCTCAATCGCATCCGCGAGGGCGACGTCGACGAAAGCGATCTGGAGCTTCTGAACGACCGCGTCTCGCCGATCCGCACGCTCAGCGAAGGCCAGTCGTTCGTCATACTGACGCCAACCAACGAGGCCGCGAACCGCATCAACCGCGCCTACCTGGACGCCCTCGCCACGCCGATCTTCAACTTCGAAGCTGGCGTTTCCGGAGAGTTCAATCCGCGCGCGCAGCCCACCGAAGCCGTCCTGTCGCTGAAGGAAGGCGCGCGGGTCATGATGCTGCGCAACGACGCCGATCGGCGATGGGTCAACGGCACCATCGCAGTCGTCTCTAAGCTGTCCGCGGATCGGGTCTGGGTCGAGATCGATGGCCGCGAGCACGAGGTGGAACCTGCATCGTGGGAGAGCCGTCGCTATGCGTTCGAGAAGGACGCGGAGAAAATCGTCGAGACGGTCGCCGGCACGTTCAAGCAGTTTCCGATCCGCCTTGCCTGGGCGCTGACGATCCATAAGGCGCAAGGGCTGACGCTCGACAACGTCTACATCGATCTCGGCCGGGGAACGTTCGCCCACGGTCAAGCGTATGTCGCACTCTCCCGGTGCCGATCGCTCGAGGGCCTGACGCTCGCGAGACCGCTTCAGCCGCGCGACATCCTTTTCGACCCTGAGGCGACAAGCTACCGGCGGGTGTTCAGCTCACTCACCTGACTTCATGGGAGGTCGGCCGTCCATCGAAGGCAGCAGTGCCAATTCGCCGGGTTGCCTGATCAATGCTGCGGTGCGACAATTCTGCCTAGCGCGCCTGCAAGATTTTTCATCACCCTATGTTGCAGTGCACAAAACGCCTACGTATGTTCAGTGCAACGGGAGCGAGGGTCGCGATATGCGCCTCAAGCGCATCGCCGCGCGGCCCGGACAGCCAACTAACGGAGAGAGCAGATGAACGAGCAATTCACCCGCCAGGCTCAGGAAATGTTCAACATGGGCAAGACAGCCCAGATCCCTGAGAACATGCAGCAGTTCGCAGAAGACAGCGTTCAGAAGACGCGCGAAGCTTACGAGCGCATGAACGACGCCATCAAAGACTCTTCCAAGATCTACGAAGAGATGCTTCTCGCCAGCCACGCCGGCATGAAGGCGATCGGCGAAAAGATGATGCACAACACCACGGTCAACACTGAGTCTGCGTTCGACGCAGCTCAGGCGATCGCACGGGCCAAGACGGTTCCGGAAGCCATGCGTCTGCAGGCTGACTATATGCAGCAGCAGTTTGCCGTCGCCGGCGCGCAGGCGAAGGAACTCTTCGAGCTTTCGACGAAAGTGTCCCAGCAGACGTTCGAGTCGCTGAACCAGGCTGCCACGAAGTCGTTCGAGCAGATGAAGAACCCGCAGTAAGCAGCGCCGCCTCCGCTGTCTCGGCTCGGAGTTATTGCTGACACGTCTGAACCGGTCGGGGTCGTCCCCCGGCCGGTTCTTTCGTTTTCGGCATCGTGACCCGGGCCGACTTCCGGGCGTTTCGATTCCGCTTTCCGACCTCGCCGCGTTGCGACATACTTCGCCAATGCTGTGGTCCAAGTCAGCGTCCAAGATCAGGCGTGCGCGGCTCTCCGATGCTGAAAGCCTGATGCGTGTCCAGCGTGAGAGCTGGATGCTCGCCTATCGGGGCATCATCCCCCACGACCAACTCAAAGCGATGGTCGACCGGCGTTCGGCGGCCTGGTGGCGCGGTGCGATCCGCTCCCGTGATCACGTGCTCGCGCTCGACGTCGACGGATCACTGGCCGGCTACGCGACGTGCGGGCGATCACGTCATGTCCGCGACGTCGATGGCGAAATTTACGAGCTGTATCTCGCGCCGAACTATCAGGGCCTGGGCTTCGGAGAACTCGTGTTCGAGGCCTGTCGCGCGACGCTCGACCGGCGTTCCTACCGCGGCTTGGTCGTCCAAGTCCTTTCCGAGAATGAGCAGGCCGTCGATTTCTACTGGGCCCGCGGCGGGCGCCCTACGGCGGAGACCTTCGAGCGGTTCGGCGAGACGCTCGTCTCGAAACTGACGCTCACCTGGGACTGAACTAGGTCAACCTCTGAGCCCGTACGCCTTCCGCAGAACCGCGCCTTGGGCGCCGGATGCGGTTGCCAAACATCCTGCGACGGGCAAAAACCGCCCCGAGTTAGAGAGCAGGATCAGCCTCCATGCGCCTTGACGCAATTACCATCGGCGACACACCTCCGGACGATGTCAACGTCGTCGTCGAAGTTCCCGTCGGCGGCGAGCCGATCAAGTACGAACTCGACAAAGCATCAGGCACACTGTTCGTCGACCGCTTCCTCTACACGCCCATGCGGTATCCGGGAAACTACGGCTTTGTCCCGCACACGCTGTCGCCGGACGGCGATCCGCTCGACGTCCTCGTATGCAACACGCGCGCGATCGTCCCGGGCGCCGTCATCAACTGCCGGCCCGTCGGCGTTCTGATCATGGAAGATGACGGCGGCGGTGATGAAAAACTCATCGCGGTGCCGAGCGCGCGACTGACAAAGCGCTACGAAGGCGTCTCGACGGTCACCGATCTGCCGGACATCACGATCGACCAGATCCGCCACTTCTTTGAGCACTACAAGGACCTCGAGCCCGGCAAGTGGGTGCGCATCGAGCGCTTCGGCGACGTCGCCGAAGCCCGCCAGATGGTGCTCGACTGTATCGAACGGGCAAAGGCCGACGCGCATGGCGGATGACGGAGACCTCGCCGTCGGCATCATGGGGGCAGCCGGCCGCATGGGCCGCGCGCTTATTCGCGCGGTTGCCGAAACGGACGGGCTGAAGCTTGCCGCCGCCACCGAGCCACCGGGCTCGATCGCGCTTGGCAACGATGCCGGTACGCTTGCAGGTGTCGGTCACGCCAGCGTTGCCATTATCGAAGACAGCAAGGCTGCCATTGGCGCCTCCGACGTCATCATCGATTTCACCAGCCCGGGCGCGACCGCAACGTTCGCGGAAATCGCTGCGAAAGCCGGGACATCGCATGTGATCGGGACGACCGGTTTCGATCCGGAGCACGAGGAACGTATCGCGGCGGCTGCCCGGTCCATTCCAATCGTGAAGGCCGGCAACATGAGCCTCGGCGTCAATCTCCTGACCGCGCTCACGCGCAAGGTGGCGATGGCGCTCGGCGACGACTTCGACATTGAGATCGTCGAGATGCACCACAACCAGAAGGTCGATGCGCCGTCCGGCACCGCGCTGATGCTCGGCGAGGCGGCCGCCGAAGGTCGCGACGTGGCGCTTGCCGACCGGGCGGTCCGAGTCCGCGATGGCCAGACGGGTGCCCGGACGCGCGGCGACATCGGCTTTGCGACGCTGCGCGGCGGCACGGTCGTCGGCGAGCATGACGTCATCTTCGCCGGCGCTGACGAGCGGGTCGTCCTTCGGCATATTGCGACGGACCGGATGATCTTCGCCCGGGGCGCCGCGCGGGCGGCCCATTGGACACGAGGGCGGCCGGCTGGGCTCTATACGATGCTCGACGTACTCGGTCTCGCGGATCTGTAGCCGACCCACCTACTCCGACATCATACCAACCGAGGCACGGCGCCAATGACAGAGACCTCAACCGGCAGCGGCAACTCTCACGGCACACTGGTCCTTGTGCGTCACGGCCAGAGCGAGTGGAACGAGAAGAACCTGTTTACGGGCTGGCGCGATCCGGGCCTGACGGAGAAGGGCGAGGCCGAGGCTGTTGCGGCGGGCAAGCGGCTCGCGGCTGAGGGCTTCAAGTTCGACCAGGCCTTCACGAGCGTCCTGCAGCGGGCTCAGCGCACACTTGATCTGATGCTGGTGGAGCTAAAGCAGACCGGCCTTGCGACCACGCAGGATCAGGCGCTGAACGAACGCGACTACGGCGATCTGTCAGGTCTCAATAAGGACGATGCCCGCGCGAAGTGGGGCGAGGAGCAGGTCCATACCTGGCGGCGGTCATTCGATGTGAACCCACCCGGTGGGGAAAGCCTGAAGGACACGGCTGCTCGGACGCTACCCTACTTCCACGACAAGATCTGGCCGCTGGTGACCGGCGGTCAGACGATCGTGGTTGCAGCCCACGGCAATTCGCTCCGCTCGATCATCATGGACATCGAGACGTTGTCGCCTGAGGAGATCCTCAAAGTCGAAGTCGCGACCGGCGTCCCGATCGTCTACCGCGTCGCCGCGGACGGTGAGGTCGCGGAAAAGCTGATCATGGAATAAGCCGCGCGAGGCAATCACGAGCGGCGGCCGACGACACGATCAACATCGCGCCTTTGCAGCACCCACGAAAAAGGCCCGCCAAATGGCGGGCCTTCTCGTTTCAGATCGTCGGTCGATTCAGTTCGACTTACTCGTCGCTGCCGAGCAGTGAGAGCAGGAACTGGAACATGTTGACGAAGTCCAGGTAGAGCGCGAGGGCACCGAAGATCGACGCCTTCTTCATCGCCTCGCCGTTGCCGGCGACCGAGTAGTACTCGTCCTTGATGCGCTGCGTGTCATAGGCGGTGAGACCTGCAAAGATCAGAACACCGAGCACCGACACTGCGAAGCCGAGCGCACTCGACTGCAGGAACATGTTCACGATCATGGCAATGACCAGTCCGATCACGCCCATGAACAGGAACGTCCCGAAGCCCGAGAGATCCTTCTTCGTCGTGTAGCCATAGACGCTCAAGCAGGCGAACGCCGCCGACGTGATGAAGAAGACCTGTGCGATCGAACCGCCTGCGTAGCGCAGGAAGATCGTCGACATCGACAGACCCATCACACCCGCGAAGGCCCAGAACACGAGCTGTGCCGTGGCAGCGCTGGTGCGCGCGAATGATAGGAACAGGATGAAGGCGAGCGGGGCCAGAACGAGCACCCACATGATCGGCGAGCCGTAGATCGCCTGACCCATCGACGTCAGAAGCGTTCCGTTCGGCAGCCGTGCGGCCGCCTGTGAGGCGTCCGTCGTCGTCAGCATCGCATACATCGCGTACGCAACAACACCGGTCAGCGCGACGCCGCCGACCATGTAGTTGTAAACGCCCACCATGTACGAGCGCAGGCCCTCGTCCATCACCCCATCGGCGCGACGGGCGACAGAACCCTGAGCGTACTGGTTGTTTTCAGCCATGTGTCTTTAATCCCTTTGACCGTTCATGCGGACAGCCAAGCCGCTCGATGAATATGCGACCGGTTTTACAGCGATTCAAGCTGGTCAGGCGGTCTTATCGCCTCAACGGATGCCGAATGCTGAACGCATCCGCTGAACAGGCAACGGGAGCGCCCAATCGCGACAAACTGTCCATTTTACAGTGGCTTGCGCCGATCCCGCCGTGCTCAGAGCGATCTCAGATACGGTACCGGCCGGGCAGCGAGAACGCGCCACGTGCCCAACGCGCCAAACGTTAAGATCAAGCCCAACGACACGGCGAGCGCCAACAGTATCGCGGTCGGCGAAAGCGTGAAGCTGACCTCCAGGACAAACGCGGTGACCACGTACGCCGCAATCGCCCCGAACAGAACCGCAAGCGTCGCTGCGATCAACGCGAGCAGCCCGTATTCGACCAGATGCGCTGTCAGCAGCTTGCGCCGGGTCGCCCCGATACACTTTAGGATGACCGCCTGAATGATCCGTCGCCGCTGCGCTGTCGCAAGTGCGCCGGCGAGCACCAGCGCGCCTGCGAGTAACGTGATCGACCCTGCGGCACGAACAGCCACCATCACGCTGCCGAAGACCCCGGCGAAGGCCTCAATGGCATCGCGCACCCGGATCATCGTGACCGACGGCATCACCCGTCCGACGGCACGGCCGACGGCGGCTTCCTGTTCCGCCGTTGTCTCCTTGGGCAGTCGGACCGTTGCGAGCACATTATAAGGCGCTGCGGCGAGCGTGTTCGGCGAAAACACCATGACGAAGTTGATCGACAGCGATTCCCAGTCAATCCGGCGCAGGTTGGCGATGCGCGCTGTCACGTTACGGCCGAGCACGTTGACGGTGACGGTATCTCCGATCTTGAGACCGAGGTCTTTCGCGAGGTCTTCAACAAACGACACCTGCGGCTCGCCGGAATAGTTCGCGGGCCACCACGCGCCAGAGACGATCGTGGAACCCTTCGGAAGTGTCTCGGCGAAACTCAGCCCACGATCACCGCGCAGAACCCATTCGGCTTCCGGTGGCGCCTTGGCCTTATCCGTCGCGACGCCGTTCAGCTCGACGATCCGACCGCGCAACATCGGCGCCGTCTGGACATCGGCTTTCGGCACCGCTGAACGCACTTCGCTGTCGAAACGCGCCAGGTCGTTCTTGTTGATGTCGAGCGCGAAGTAGTTCGGGCTGTTCTCGGGCAGACGGCCTTCGAGTTCGGCGACAAGCGAGCGGTCGACCAGCGCGACGGCAACCAGAAGCGAGAGCCCGGCCCCAAGCGAGATGACGACCGAGCGCGTCAGACCGCCTGGGGCTGCGAGACCCGTCATCGCGAGCGCGAGCTCAGGCCGGCGGGGCCGCGACATCCGCCGCGCGACGTACGTCACCAGTGTGCCGAGACCCCAGAACAGCGCGAGGATCACGACAACGCCTGCGAGGAAGCCCATCGAGATGCGCGGCGTTCCGGACGCCGCGTAAGTGAGGCCCGCGAGTGCCGCCGCAACGAGCCCGGTGCGGATAAGCGAGGCACGGCCTGGGAGCGCACCGCTCGTCGATCCGCCAACGTCATCACGGAATAACGCGGCCGGCTTCACGCGTTCGGCCTGGCCCAGCGGCCAGATCGTAAACAGCAGCGCAATCAGCGCCCCGTAGGCGATGCCGATCACAACCGTCTGCCACGTCAACGTTGGCGCAAGCGGGATCGCAAAGTCGTTGCCGACGAAGTACGGGATCGCAAGCGGAACTGAGATCCCGACCACAAGACCGATCGCAATGCCGACGGCTGCGATGGCCATGATCTGCGTGAGGAACACGCGGAAGACGGTCGACTGACTGGCACCCACAGCCTTGTAGGTCGCGATGGACGCACGCCGCCGATCAACGAATGTGTTGACGGCATTGGCGACGCCGACGCCCCCGACGAGCAGCGCGGTGAGACCAAGCAGGCTCAGGAACTGACGAAGACGATCGATGGTCTGCGTGACCGACGGCGACGGGTTTGTGCGGTCGCGCACAATGAAGCCCGCATCGCGAAACGACTTCAGCGTTTCAGCGTCCGTTGCGAGCGGGTCGTCGTCATCGTTCGTGATCGCGTATCGCCACCGGATCAGCGTTCCTGGCTGGACTAGACCGGTCGCGAGAAGTGTATCCGTCGAGACGAGCACGCGCGGCCCGAACGCCAACCGCGCTGCGATCTTGTCGGGCTCGTTCGCGATGACCCCGCCGACCTTGATCGGCTTGCCGCCAAGTTCGAACGTATCGCCGACCACGAGCCGCAGTCGGTCGAGCAGGCTTTCTGCCACGACTGCGGTTGCCGGCTGAGCGATCACATCCGCGAGCGCCTTGCCGGATTTCAGTTCGAACGTCCCGACCAGCGGATAGGCGTTGTCGACGGACTTGATCTCAACGAGAGCCTGATCGTCCCTCGCCGGCACACGCGCCATGGACCGCAACAGGCCCGCTTCGCTCACGGAGCCGAGCTTCCCGAAGCCGGCCAGCTCTTCTGCCGTTGCTCGACGGTGGATGCGACTGACAGTGATGTCGCCGCCGAGCAGAGTACGGCCCTGCTGCGCAAAGCCGTTCAGCAGTCCGTCGGCGAGCGTGCCAATGCCGGTGATGACGGCGACGCCGAGCGCGATGCAGGCGACGAAGATGCCGAAGCCCGAGAGGCCCGACCGCAACTCGCGTAGCGCAAGTCGGGGGACGAGCGGCAGCCGCGCGGCGAAGTCTGAGCCACCGGCGCGCTTTGCCGTCTCGGCGTCCAGTTCGGATGCGTCCGGCGTCGAGACACTCATTCGGCGGCCTCACGCTTTCCAGTCGCCGGCGCTGCATCGTCAGCTTCGGCGAGACGACCGTCAGCCATCCGGAGCACGCGATCGCAGCGCCGCGCCAACTCGAGATCGTGGGTCACCAGAATGAGGCTCGCGCCGTCGCGATCCTTCAGCCGGAACAGCAGCTCGATCACCTGCTCGCCCGTTGTCTCGTCCAGATTACCGGTCGGCTCGTCGGCAAACAGCACCTTGGGCCTTGGCGCCATGGCCCGTGCGAGCGCAACTCGCTGTTGCTCGCCGCCGGAAAGTTGCGCCGGGTAGTGCTCGATGCGGTGATCAAGACCGACATCGCCAAGACGCGCCGTTGCCTCAGCAATGGCGTCAGACCGGCCGGTCAACTCGAGCGGCAGCGCAACGTTCTCAAGCGCCGTCATCGTCGGGATCAAGTGAAACGCCTGGAAGACGATGCCAACGTCGCGGCCGCGTACTTCGGCGAGTTCATCTTCGCTGAGCGCACCGAAATCGTGACCCGCAACGGTGACCCGTCCTGTCGTCGCGCGCTCGAGGCCTGCCATGATCATGAGCAGGGACGTCTTGCCCGAACCCGACGGCCCGACAATCGCAATCGACTGTCCCGGGTGAAACGCCGTCGTAATGCCTTGCAGAATGTTAACCGCGCCGGCCTTGCTCGGCAGCGTCAGATGCACGTCTTGCAGATCGATGACAGGGCTCATGAGCGGTCTTTCAGGCTCTCAGACGACGGCGGTTGTTTCCGCGCTCGGTGGTGTCTACGTGACGGAGAGGGATCGGATGCTTTCGGCGGAGTGAAGACGTGACGCAAGGTTCAACGCGCATGGCGCGCCCCCGCCACATCTGGGAACGCGTTCGCGCCAGTCAATCCGTCGTCGCCGCGCTGCTCATCGGCATCATGACGGTTGCAGCGACGCCGGTTGCGGCCGACGCCAAACCGCTGAAGCTCGTCGCGTTCGGTGACAGCCTCGTCGCCGGATACGGACTGCCCGCGAAGGACAGCTTTCCCGTTCGTCTTGAGGCGGCACTGAAAGCAAAGGGCCACAACGTCACCGTCGCGAACGCAGGTGTCTCGGGTGACAGCACGGCGGCGGGACTCGCGCGCTTCGATTGGGCGGTGCCGGACGATGCGGACGGCGTCATTGTCGAGCTTGGCGCCAACGACGCGTTGCGCGGTATTTCCCCGGAGCAGACCCGCAAGAACCTCGACACCATTCTGGCGAAGCTGAAGCAACGCAACGTGCCGGTTCTGGTCGCCGGCATGCGCGCGCCCGGCAACTGGGGCGACGCGTATCGACAGGCGTTCGACGGCATCTACGTCGAGCTCGCCAAGAGTTACGACGCGATCCTTTATCCGTTCTTTCTCGCAGGCGTCGCGCTTGAGGCGAAGCTCAACCAGGCTGACGGCATGCATCCGAACCGTGCCGGTGTCGACGTGATCGTCGAGCGGATCGTGCCGGCCGTCGAGAAGCTGATCGCCAAAGCGAAATCGCGGGCGACGTCGGGATAGCTCAGCCCCGCCAATCGCGCTAAGCCGGCGCATGGCTGCCGCGTTGCCCGGTGAGATGACATGCCCCGACTGTTTGCCGGTCTCGAGATTCCGCCGGACATCGCCGAGCGGATCGGTCACCTCCGCCGACCGTTCCCCGCCATCCGATGGGTCCCGGAGACCGACCTGCACATCACGCTTCGCTTCTTCGGCGACATCGACAAGCGCACTGCGGAAGACCTGATCCAGTATCTCGCAAACATCGAAGAGCCGATGTTCACGCTGCAGATTGCCGGGCTGACAACGCGGGGCAGCAAAGACCCGCATGCGATCTGGGCCGAAGTATCGCCGGACCCTGCGCTCATCCGGCTCCAGGCGGCCTGTGAGCGCGCAGCCCGCAATGCAGGTCTGAAACCGGAGAGCCGCGGATACAAACCGCACGTCACGCTCGCCCGGCTTGGCCGCATCAATCCGGATTATCTCGCGCGGATCATGAACCGTAGAAGCGGCTTCGACACCGCGCCGTTTCCCGTGCCGCGCTTTGTGCTGTACTCGGCCAAACCGCACACCGGTGGCGGCCCTTACCTGGTCGAGGAAACGTTCCCACTGCTCGGTGGGAGCTGGGACGACGACGATGACGACTTCGATCGCGTGAGCTGACGCCTCACGCAGCGACTGCGCCACAACCCGGGAGACGAACCGATGGTAACCAAACTCGATGCGGCGGACGCCGACAAACGGCTCGGCGAACTCGATGGTTGGGCGCGGGTGGACGGTCGCGATGCCATCTCGAAGACGTTCAAGTTCAGCGACTTCAATGCAGCTTTCGGCTGGATGACCCAGGCCGCGCTCGTGGCTGAGAAGCTCGACCACCACCCGGAATGGTCAAACGTCTACAATCGCGTTGAGGTGACCTTGTCGACGCACGACGCAGGTGGACTGACCGAGCTGGACTTCAAGCTCGCAACCGCGATGGACGCATTCTGAGCCTGGGTTAACGCGCAAGGCGCTCAGTCGCCTGGCCAGCGGAATTTGCTCGGCCCCCCGACGGAGAAAAAACCACCGGTGGCGGCCGCCTTCGGTTTGGATGGCTTCCTCGTGGCATTGGACTGGCGGCGTCGGGCGGGACGACGGCGCGTTCGGCGACGGGCTTCGGCAACGCGACGCTGCGATGAGCCGGCGCTGCGCGGCTTGCGGACCGCAGCGGTCACATCGTTCGAGCCGCCGGCGATAACGGTTGGCTGACCCTCGGTGCCCGGCGGCACATCGATGTAGACGCGGACGCGGGTCAGTTCCGAGTGCTTCGGCGGTTTTCCGCCGTCGGCGTAACTGCCCGCGACGACGTTCGCGGCGATGCCCTTTCCGCTGACGGCATGGCCCGCGTCGATGGCGTAGCCCGCATGACGCATGCGCTCCGACAGCGTCCATGGCTCCGGTTTGCACGCGCAGTTGGGCGTCAGAGACTTCCGGTAACGAAAGGCGGTTTTTAGGTCGGTATATCTGCGTCCGCGTCGGTCACGCGCCGTCTCGATCTCCGCGCGCGATCCCGTCATGTAATACAGCCGCCCCTGACCAGGGCAGCGCGCCTGACAGACCTTCGCATCTCGGCCCAACCGACGATGTGACGAGCGGAAGTTGATTGGGAAGTAGTAGCCGTCGCAGACGCGCACGCAGACTGTCCGAACACCGCCGCCGGAGCGCTTTCGCGGCTGCTTCTTGGAGGCCGACGGCGGCGGAAACGATGAGAACGGGAACACCGAAGTCGGGCCCGCTTTTGGGCCAGCGCGGCGCGGTCGGTTGCGGGTTTGAGGCGCGGGCTTGGGCTTGGCGCCGCCGAACCCGAAGAGCGATTCAAAGAAGCCCTGGGCCGCGGCCGGCGTCGCGGAACTGGCAACTGCGCCGAAAACGATAAGCGCCATCGCGCACACGACCGGGACGCTTCGGAACTGAAACTGACGCACACGCCGTCGCCGGAAGAACGCCCCGACGCCTCGATCTCTGGAAACTCACGCGGAGCAGCTCGCACCACTTCCGCTCGCGCCAGAAAACCAAGAGACGGCAAATATTCGATAAAGGACGAGCGTCCGATTATCGAACGCCCGCTATTATTTAACTAAGACTATTAAACCAAGCGCCCAGAAACTCAGTCGTTGTTCCAAACGGACTGCTTCCAGTTTGGCTTTGAAGCGCGGCGCGCGGCGGTACGTCGCTTCGGCGCCCGCCGCTTTTTCGCGACTCTCGCGCCCAGGCGATACCGTGGGGCACGCGACAGGCGGCGGACGACACGGCTTGAGATCCGCCTCCGGCTCTTAGCTTTACGCCGCGGCTTGATCGACGCGCGGAGCTTCGGCTTCGGCCGCTTCGAAGCCTTCGCCTTGCGCTTCGGATTGGCGTCATCGCGAACCGCTGCTGCAAGGTCCCCGCGCCAGATCACAGCCGCGTTCGGCGTGGCAACGGTGGTGACCACATACTTGTCGAGACGAGCGGTGCGCTCCTCCTCATCGATCGCCGAAAGAACGGTTTTCGTTTCAGCTTTGCCAGCTTTCTTCCGATCCGCCTTCGCTGTGCGAATGGTTTTGCGTAGCGACTTGATCTCACGCGCGATTTGCCGGCGGCGCTTTTTATTGCGCCACTTCTTCTTCCGCTCTTTTTGAAGCGCGTAAATTTGGTGGCTGTCTTTCGCTTCCTTTGACCACGGCTGGGCGCGGCACTGGCAATTGCCGTTGTAGGCGGTGCGATAGAGGAATGCCGTCGGCAGGCGCACATACTTACGGCCTGAAAGGTCGACCATCTCGGACGCCGAACCGGCCGCACGATGATAATAGAGCCGCGTAGGCGCCGCGCAGGACGAGGCGCATCGGCCGGAATCCCGATTGAAGCGACCGCGCGTCGTCGATGGGCTGATCGGGTAGTAGTAGCCGTCGCAGAGCCGCACACAGACCGTGCGGTAGGTCGACGAATAGGTTCGCTGCCGGGTCAGGCTGCGCCGACGCTTGCCGAACGGCGCGGCGCCGCTCGATCGCGTGCCGCGCACGATGCGGCCGAGGCTGCTGCGCTGATTGAAATTGATGACCGGCTTTGCGGAGACTTTCTTCTTCCGCTTTTTCCGCCAGTAGGTGTCCGACCGTAGGGCCTTGACCCACGAGTTATCGTCGAGAACGCGTGCGGCGGTCACCATCTCGGTTGCTGCCGCGACGGAGGTGTCCCCCGCGGCTAGTCGATCACTCGCGGAACCAGTCGCCGCGACGACGGGGACGGCAAACATGACCGCGGTCGCGAGACCACACCACGCCAGCCGGACCCGCCGCTCATTCCTAGCTCGATGCTCACCCACGACGCGGCTCTCAACGCAAACGTTAACACTTCGTTACCGCGCACTATGCCGCGTACAGAGCACCACTCAACCCTGAAGACGCAGCGTCATTAAAGAACGCATGCGTCCCCTAGCGCGGTGCCAGACGCAGTGCGCCGTCGAGCCGGATCGATTCACCGTTCAACATGGTGTTTCGACAAATGAACTCGACTAACCCGGCATACTCCTCGGGCGTTCCAAGACGTGACGGAAATGGCACAGACGCCGCCAGAGAATCCTTCGCCTCCTGCGGCAGCCCCCCGAACATCGGTGTCTCGAACAAGCCCGGAAGAATACAAGCAACGCGGATGCCATCGCCGGCAAGATCGCGCGCAACCGGCAGGATCATCGACTTCACGCCGCCCTTCGACGCTGCATAGGCCGCCTGGCCGACCTGTCCATCGTCGGCTGCAACCGACGATGTGCAGACGATCACGCCGCGTTCACCGTCATCGCCAACGGGATCCAGAGCCGCCATTCCAGTCGCCGAGCTCGGCGATCATCGCAAACGTGCCGATGAGGTTGATGGAGACGACCTTCGAGAACGACGCCACGTCATGCGGCATCCGCGCGCCGGTCTCTCGGTCCTTTTTCATAACGCGCCGCCCCATGACGACACCGGCACAGTTGATAAGCAGGCGCTCCTGACCGTGTTTTTCGCGCGCTGCGTCAATCGCAGATGCGATGCTGTCGTCGTCGGTCACGTCACAGGTGTGGAATGTGCCGCCGATCTCCGATGCGACCTGCGTCCCCGCCTCTTCATTGACGTCGAAAACCGCGACTTTGACGCCGTGGGTTGCCAGCATTCGGGCCGTTCCTGCGCCGAGGCCTGAGGCGCCACCGGTGACGATCGCAGCGACGGATGAATTCAATTCCATGGGGGTCTCCTCGGCCGCGGTCGTTGAACCGGGCACTTCTCTTCAGAATTTCAGGACGACTTTGCCGATCACGCGCCGCGCTTCAAGGTCTTCCAGTGCGGCAGCCGCGCCGACGATGGGCCGGATGGTCGGTTCGGCGGGGCGGATCAAGCCGTCATCGATCCACGCGAGCAGCAGGCGCATGTCCTGCGAATGGCGATCGGGCGCGCACGCGACGGCATCCGGCCAGTTGATCCCGTGGATCGTGCAGTCCTTGAGGAGCGCGATATTTGCCCGGATGTTCGGGATGCCGGCTGCAAACCCGAACACGACATACCGCCCACCGATCTGCAGGGCGCGAAGGGCTGCGTCGGTCGCGTCGCCGCCAATACAGTCGTAGATCACGGTTGGTCCCGCACCGCCGGCCTCGGCCCGCAAAGCGTCCTTCAAAGTGTCGGCATCGCTGAGCACGGCGGCGGCGGCGCCGGCCTCCATGCAGGCCGCACACTTCTCGTCAGACGATGCGGCGGCAATGACGCGGGCGCCGAGCGCCTTGGCAACGTCAATTGCAGCCAGGCCCGAGCCGCTGCTTGCACCAAGGATCGCGATAGTATCCTCGCCGCCGAGCACCACTCTTCGGCGGAGCGCGTAGAGCGCGGCCCCGTACGTGACGGAGAGGCCGGCTGCCATTTCAAACGTCATCGCATCCGGCAACAAGACGATGCGCTCGGCCGGGACCGCGACAACGTTCGCCGCCGCGCCGATTCCGACGAACGCCATCACGCGATCTCCGGCTTTGAGCCCGGCATGCCCGTTGGCGTCCGCGATCCGTCCGCTCAATTCGGCACCGATCGCAAACGGCAGCGCGGGTTTCATCTGATATCGCCCGCGGGTAATGAGCGTATCCATGAAGTTGAGCCCGACCGCATCCACCGAAACAAGCACCTCGCCGCCGCTTCGCTGCGGCGGTGCGACGTCGGCAAGCCTGACCGCGCGGGGCCCGTCGAGCGTTTCGCAGAGGACGGCTTTCATGGGTGGCCTTTCACGATGACAGCCGACGAACGGATCCGACCGCGGGGCGAGCGCGCGCCAACGGACATCTGGCCGCCGCAGGCCCGCGGCTACTTCGCAATCGGCGCTGAGCGGATGTCAAAGTCTCTGAACCTTGGCAATCTGATGCGCAGCGCACACGCATTTGGTGCACACTTCACGTTCACGATCGGCGCGACATATCAGGCGCTAGAGGCCCAGGCCGACACGTCTAAAGGCCAGCATCACCTGCCGCATTACAACGTCGCATCCGTCACAGACTTGCACCTGCCAGCCGGCTGCCGGCTCGTCGGGATCGAGCTCATCGACGAGGCCATTGATCTGCCGAGCTTTCGTCATCCCTTGCGCGCAGCCTATGTTCTGGGACCCGAGCGTGATTCGCTCTCGCCATCGTTGCTGGCGCGCTGCGATCACGTTGTGAAAATTCCAACACGGTTTTGCGTCAACGTGGCCATGGCTGGCGCGATCGTCATGTATGACCGCGTGAAATCACTTGCCCCGTTTGCGGAACGTCCGATGACCGAACGGGCGCAACGACCTAGGATTGTATCGTCGCGCGACGCTGACTAATTTGAACGCAGTTGCTGCGATTTGGCGGACTTCGAGGAGCGACATGAAGGCTTTAGCGAAGCTGGTGCTGGTATCCACACTGGCGGGCGCGCTGACGGCGGGGGCCGCCTCGGCAGCGACCAAACTGACGACGAAGTACAGGGACTGGGAGGTGTACCAGCATAAGGGCACCCCGGCCGACATCTGCTTCGCAACATCGAAGCCGAAGGAGACGGCACCGCGCGGCATTTCGCGGGACTCAGCCTACTTCTACGTTTCCGCTTGGCCGAAGGACGGCGTGAAAGCCGAAGTGAGCCTGAAGCTCGGCTTCGAGATCGCGACCGACAGCGACGTTGTCGTCCAGATCGGCAATGGCCGCTTTACGCTGTTTCCGAAAGGCGACAAGGCGTTCGTCCGCGATCCGCGCGATGAGCTGAAGCTGATCGAGGCGATGAAGAACGGCTCGTTCATGGTCGTGACGGCGAAGTCTGAAGCGGGAACGTCCACAAAGGACACCTATTCGCTGATCGGTGTAACAAAGGCGATCAACGCCATCGACAACTGCACCTGATGAGGCAGCCGGCGCCCGGTTGCCTTTCCAGGCCGACACGCCGGGCTGCCGCGGCGGCATTTTTCATTCTCGCGACCGTATTCAACGCCGCGCCTGCGGCGTCGACTGACTACGGTAGCCGCTCTCTGGTCGCGCCGCCCGAGACGACACTTGAGCGACCGGCACACTGCGAGGCAAAGGCCGCCAGTAAGCGTCCGTGGCCGGCGAGCTATCCGGTCTGCCAGGACCAGATCGCTAGTCTCAATGCGCTTGCGGTGCGCGCTTCGGACGAGCGAAAGCTCCTGCTGATCGAGTTTGGTGCGCGGTGGTGCCCCTGGTGCGGTGTCCTCCAGCGCGCGTTGAGCGGCAAGGACCCGAAGCGGTCGAC